>JBDNIE010000101.1:0-63645 GCA_041688425.1 Halioglobus sp.
AAAGCAGGTTTAAAGATCACCCTGCCGCGCGTCAAAATCCTGCAAATTCTGGAGTCAGACGGCGACGAAGCACTGCATATGAGCGCAGAGGACGTCTATCGGGCGCTGCTTGCTGCCGGCGAAGATGTCGGTCTGGCAACGGTATACCGGGTGCTGACTCAGTTTGAAACTGCAGGGCTGGTCAGCCGTCACCACTTCGAGACAGGCCATTCTGTGTTTGAACTCGACAGGGGTGAGCATCACGACCACATGGTGTGTGTCAGTAGCGGTGAAGTCGTGGAGTTTACGGATCCTGTGATCGAACAGCGTCAGCGCGAGATCGCCAAAGAGCATGGCTTTGAGTTGATGGACCATTCTTTGGTGCTGTACGTGCGCAAAAAAGAAGAAGACTGATACCCCCGCATAATGTGACAGGCAGTATCGGGCTCAAAGCCCACTAGTGTTCCAGCATCTCCCGGGCGTGAGCCAGCGTCTGCGGTGTAATCTTCACGCCCCCTATCATGCGGGCAATCTCCTGCACTTTTTCCTCGTTGTCGAGACGGCGCAAGCGCGTTTCTACCGATGAGTCACTGCTGGTTTTACTGACCTGCAGGTGGTGGGTGCCCTGTGCAGCAACCTGTGCCAGGTGGGTAACACATAACACCTGAGCGCGCTCCGCCAGCGTCTGCAGCAGCTTGCCGACCACTTCTGCCACCGCTCCGCCAATCCCCACATCAACCTCGTCAAATACCATGCTGGGCACCGTCGCCGTGTTGGCAGTGACCACGCTAATGGCGAGGCTAATCCGTGACAGCTCCCCGCCAGATGCGATTTTGCCCAGTGGTCGTGGCGGCGCGCCAGGGTTGGTGCTGATCAGGAATTCTATCTCTTCGCTGCCATGGGGGTGTGGATCCTCATTTTTCAGTGGCGCCAATGCGATCTCAAACTGACACCCTTCCATGGCGAGCGTGGCGAGCACAGCAGAGGTGTTTTTAACCAGTTTTTTTGCCGCACTGCGCCGTTGTTTTGCCAATTGCGCGGCATTTTTTGCGTATTGTGTTGCCAGCTCGGCCATCTCGTCCTGCAAATGGGCAACGCGTTGGCCACCATCGGCAAGGCCCTGCAACTCATCTTGCAGAGTGACGTGCAGTGCCGCCAGTTGCTCGGGCATCACCCGGTGTTTGCGGGCGACATCATAGATGGTCTCAAGGCGCTTCTGCACGTCTACCAGGCGCTGCGGATTGACCTCCACATTGCCGATATGACGTTGAATTTCGCTGCGCGCTTCGTTGATGCTGATGGCTGCAGAATCCAGCAACTCGCGCGCACCCGCTGCAGCCTTGGTGGTGTGCATATGGGCATCAAGCAGTTTCAGGGCCTGTTGTGCGCCGCTCTCCTGCTCTTCGCAGAGCTCAAGGGCGCGGTTGGCGCCAGTGAGAATGTCTTCGGCATTGGCCAGTAGTTGTTGTTCCTGCTCCATATCGGCCAGCTCAGTCTCCTGCAGGCTCAGGGTATCGAGTTCCTCAACCTGATAAGCCAGCAACTGGATGCGGCTGGTGTGTTCATCTTTGGAGCCGGCCAGCAACTCCAGTTCGCGGCGCTTGCGCAGCCAGTCCGAGGCGCACTGTTCCACCGTGCGGGAGAGCGCTTTATGGCCGGCGTAGTCGTCCAGCAGCTCGCGCTGCATGGGTTTGCGCAGCAACGACTGGTGGGCATGCTGGCTGTGGATGTCGACAAGCAGTGCACCGAGCTCGGCGCAATCTTGCAGGGTGCAGACGCTGCCATTGATATAGGCCCGACTGCGGCCATCTGCGGTGATCACGCGCCGCAGCAGGCACTCGTTGCCGTTGTGCAGGTCGCGGTTCTTCAGCCATGCCACTGCCTGGGGGATAGCGGTAATATCGAAGCTTGCGGTAATTTCAGCCCGCTCGCTGCCATGGCGCACTGCCTTGGGGTCGGCCCGGTCGCCCAGACACAGGCCCAGTCCGTCCAGCATGATCGACTTGCCGGCGCCGGTTTCTCCGGTGACTACCGTCATGCCTGGGGAGAACTCCATGTCCAGCGTGGACACGATGGTGTAATTGCTGATAGTGATTTGTGCGAGCATGGGTATTCATCTTGGAATTTTGCTAGTTATACCGCAGAAGGCGGGCCGTATAAACAGTCATGATATGGCAGAGGATGTTACGGCAGCTTTGTAATTGCTGGCTGCTGTGATAAAACCTCAGGCAGGGCATTACGGATTGGAGTCTATGGCTGCAGCAGTTATTTCAGAACGCGCCAGTGTACTGTTGAAGACGCTGGTTGAGCATCATATTCGCGATGGCCAGCCGGTGGGCTCGGGTACCTTGCTGCGCTCGGCGGGTCTGGCGGTCAGCGCGGCCACCATTCGTAACGTGATGTCCGATCTGGAGGAGCGAGGATACCTGCACTCGCCCCACACATCGGCGGGTCGTGTGCCCACCGCGATGGGCTATCGTTTGTTCGTCGATACCCTGCTGCAGGTGCAGCCGCTGGATGAGCAGGCCGTTGCCGCATTGCGGGCTGAGCTCAATCCAGACAAGTCCTCGACCGAGCTGGTGCAGGCGGCTTCTTTACTACTGTCCAATATTACGGCGCAAGCCGGTTTGGTGACCGTGCCACGTCAGGAGGCCCATCAGTTGCGCCAGGTAGAATTTTTGCCCCTCTCCGGTGAGCGCGTACTGGTGATATTAGTGGTCAACGAACGGGAGGTGCAGAACCGTATTATCCGCACGCGGCGCGCCTTTACGGAGGCGGAACTGCGCGAGGCGGCCGCGATGGTGAACCAGCGTTACGCCGGCCAGCCCATGAACCAGGTAAAGGCGCGGATACTGCGCGAGATGCAGGAGGCCCGCAGCCAGATAGACAGCTATCTGGAGGCGGCACTGGATTTGGCCAATATGGCGCTGGATCAGGACGAGAAAGGCGAAGAATACGTGATGGCGGGCGAGAGCCGCCTGCTGGACAACGCAACGCTTGAAGAGATGTCCAGATTACGTGGATTGTTTGACTCATTTGAGCAGAAAAAAGACTTGCTGCACCTGCTGGAGCGCTGTACCCGCGCCGAGGGCGTACAGATTTTTATCGGTGAGGAGTCTGGATACGAAGTCTTTGGCAACTGCAGTGTGGTGACTGCGCCCTACAACGACGGCTCAAGGACACTCGGTGTGCTGGGAGTGATTGGCCCCACCCGCATGTCCTACGCTGAGGTTATTCCCATTGTGGATGTTACCGCTCGCATGCTGAGCTCGGCTCTCTCCCACTAGACGGTCCCGCGCGGCCGTCCCACTAGACTGCGCCGCCCAGTACTTCGCCTGCGCCCCGGCGCCGGTATCAGTTGCGCCTGATTTCCCTGCTGCAGCGGCCTTGAAAAAGCTGACGATGACCCCATATTGCCCTCTCCACAAGAAAATGCGCGTCTGCCTGCAGGCTGCGCGTTCAGAACGACTACTTTTTTATCTAAACGGAGTGCTACCGTGGCCAAGCAAGACGATATGCAGCCAGAGGCTAACGAACACATAGACCCTCTCGAAACTCGACCCGATGGCGGCGAGCCGGGCGCTCAAGCCAGCGACCAGGTGGACGAGCCGGAGGAGGGCGCGGCTGAAGAGCTGACACCGGCTGATGCCGTTGCCAAAATGGAGGAGGAGCTCGCGCTCGCCCGGGATGCCGTGCTGCGCGCACAGGCCGATGCCCAAAACACGATGCGCCGCGCAGAGCAGGACGTTGAGAAAGCCCGCAAGTTCGCTCTGGAACGTTTTTGTGCCGAGTTGCTGCCGGTGGTGGATAACCTTGAGCGTGCGCTGGAAGCCACCTTGGGGGACAGCGAAATCGTTAAGCCCATCGCCGAGGGGGTAGAGCTCACCCTCAAGAGTTTTCAGGACGCCCTGAAGAAATTTCATATCGAAGCGGTCGACCCCGCTGGCGAGCCCTTTGATCCGCAATTGCACCAGGCCATGAGTCTGGTAGAGAACGCCGATGTGGAACCCAATACCGTGATCGCGGTGATGCAGAAGGGTTACACGCTTCACGGGAGACTGGTGCGGCCGGCCATGGTGATGGTTAGCAAGAGCCCGGGTAAGTAAGGCGTTTGGGCGCAGCTGCCGCAGCGCAATGTGCGCTGTTATCGCCGCAGAGTCCAAAGCCGGCCCTTGAAATCAGTCAGATCGGGCCAATATACACAACAAGTAATTGACAACCGTGGGCACGGCCCGCGAATACAGACTGGAGAAAGACAATGGGTAAGATAATCGGAATTGACCTGGGCACGACCAACTCCTGCGTGTCGGTAATGGAGAATGGTAAGCCAAAGGTAATCGAGAACGCAGAAGGGGACCGCACAACGCCTTCTGTCGTCGGCTATACCGAAGACGGTGAGATTCTGGTCGGCCAGAGCGCCAAGCGCCAGGCGGTGACCAATCCACACAACACCGTGTTTGCGGTGAAGCGCCTGGTCGGCCGCAAGTTTAAGGACGACGTTGTACAAAAAGACATCTCCATGGTGCCTTACAAGATTATCGAGGCCGACAATGGCGATGCCTGGGTCCAGGTGAGGGACAACAAGATGGCGCCGCCGCAGGTATCTGCCGAAGTGCTGCGCAAGATGAAGAAGACGGCAGAGGATTACCTCGGCGAGCCCGTGACCGAAGCGGTTATTACCGTGCCTGCTTATTTTAATGATTCACAGCGGCAGGCCACCAAAGACGCGGGCAAAATCGCGGGCCTGGAAGTCAAGCGCATCATCAATGAACCAACGGCCGCTGCTCTGGCGTACGGTATGGACAAATCCAAGGGCGATCATACGATTGCCGTCTACGACCTCGGTGGTGGTACGTTCGATATCTCCATCATCGAGATAGCCGAAGTCGATGGTGAGCACCAGTTTGAGGTGTTATCCACCAATGGCGATACCTTCCTCGGCGGTGAAGATTTTGACATGCGACTGATCGAGTATCTGGCGGCGCAGTTCAAAAAAGAGAGTGGCATCGACCTGCACAATGATCCGCTGGCCTTGCAGCGCCTGAAAGAGGCGGCCGAGAAAGCCAAGATCGAACTGTCCAGCGCGCAACAGACCGAGGTGAATCTGCCGTATATCACAGCAGATGCCACCGGGCCCAAGCATCTGGTCGTCAAGTTGAGCCGCGCCAAGCTTGAATCGCTGGTGGAGGAATTGGTCAACCGTTCCATGGAGCCGGTGAAGGTTGCCCTGAAAGATGCGGGCCTGAGCCCCAGTGAAATCGACCAGGTGATTCTGGTGGGTGGCCAGACACGTATGCCGATGGTGCAGAAGGTTGTCGCCGACTATTTCGGCAAAGAGCCGCGCAAAGATGTGAATCCCGATGAAGCAGTGGCAGTGGGTGCCTCCATTCAGGGTGCGGTGTTGTCTGGTGATGTGAAAGACGTATTGCTGCTGGATGTGACGCCGTTGACGCTCGGCATCGAGACAATGGGTGGCGTCGCTACCCCACTGATCGAGAAGAACACGACGATTCCTACCAAGAAATCGCAGATATTCTCCACCGCAGATGACAACCAGACAGCGGTGACTATCCACGTCGTTCAGGGTGAGCGCAAGCAGGCCACGGGTAACAAATCGCTCGGTCGATTCGATCTGGCGGATATTCCCCCGGCGCAGCGCGGCATGCCGCAAATTGAGGTGACCTTCGATCTGGACGCCAACGGCATATTGCATGTATCGGCCAAAGATAAGGCGACGGGCAAGGAGCAGTCCATCCGGATTACTGCCTCCGGCGGCCTGAATGATGAAGACATCGAGAAGATGATTGCTGACGCCGAGGCCAATGCCGAGACGGATGCTAAGTTTGCGGAACTGGTTGTCTCGCGCAACACCTGTGACGGTCTGGTGCACACCGCCAAAAAGACACTCGAAGAAGCGGGAGACCACGCCAGCGATGACGAAAAAGCGGCAATTGAAGCGGCTATCGCGGAAGCCGAAGAAGCACTTAAAGCGAGTGAAAAAGAGCCTATCGACGCTGCAGCCACCAAACTGACCGAGGTCACGGGTGTCGTCGCCCAGAAGATCTTTGCAGCACAGGCTGCGCAGGGTGAGGCAGCTGGCGGTCAAGCTGATTCCGAGAGCAAGGCCGCAGGCGGTGACGATGTGGTTGATGCAGAGTTCGAGGAAGTGAAGGACGACAAGAAGTAATTACGGGCGCGTGTCGCCGCTGGGATGAACGCTGCGTTCATCCCGGACAATGATCAGGACTACGCGGGACTTAAGGGCCCGCGTAGTCATTTCCGGAAGCGCTGTAAAAAGCCTAATAAACTATGTCAAAACGCGATTATTATGAAACTCTTGGCGTCAGCAAAAGCGCTGAAGACGGCGAGATTAAGAAGGCGTATCGCCGCGAGGCGATGAAGCATCATCCTGATCGCAATCCTGATGATCCAGCCGCTGAGGGTAAGTTCAAGGAGGCCAGCGAGGCTTACGAAGTTCTGATGGATCCCCGCAAGCGGGGCGCCTACGACCAATACGGCCATGCCGGCGTCGATCAAGCCATGGGTGGCGGCGGCGGCAATTTCAGTGATATTTTTGGCGATGTGTTCGGCGATATCTTCGGGGGCAATGGTGGCCGCGGCCGCGGTGGCCCGCAGCGCGGCTCCGACTTGCGCTACACACTGGATATTTCTCTGGAGAACGCCGTCAAGGGCACCACCGTTGAAATTCGGGTGCCATCGCTCAGTAGTTGTGACACCTGTGACGGCTCCGGTGCCAAGAAGGGCAGTTTCGCAACGACCTGCGGCACCTGTGGCGGTGCCGGGCAGGTGCGCATGCAGCAGGGCTTTTTTCAGGTCCAGCAGGCCTGCCCGGCCTGTCGCGGCAGAGGCAAAACCATTACTGACCCCTGCGGCGCATGCCGTGGACAGGGCCGGCTGGAGAAAACCAAAACGCTGTCGGTCAAGGTGCCTCCCGGTGTCGATACCGGTGACAGGATCCGTCTTTCAGGTGAAGGCGAGGCTGGGCCTGAAGGTGGGCCGTCGGGCGATTTATTTGTGCAGATGTCAGTCCGTCAGCATCCTATTTTTGAACGTGACGGTAAGGATTTGTTCTGCGAGGTGCCGATCACGTTTGTCGATGCAGCGCTGGGTGGTGATCTGGACGTGCCGACGCTGGATGGCCGTGTAAAACTGAAAATCCCCCACGAGACACAAACAGGCAAGTTGTTCCGATTACGCGGCAAGGGCGTCAAGCCCGTGCGCGGCGGCAGCGTTGGCGATCTGTTATGCCGGGTTGTGGTGGAGACGCCGGTCAAACTCGACAAGGCGCAAAAAGCCCTGCTTGAAGAACTCCGTAGTACTCTGGGTGAGGGCGGCAAGACGCAGTCGCCACGCCAGACCAGCTGGTTTGAGGGCGTCAAAAGCTTCTTTGATGAGTCAAAATCATGACCACACGAATCGGTATTACCGGCGCTGCCGGACGCATGGGCCGCACTCTGGTCGAAGCAATCAGTGCGACAGAAGGCCTGACACTGTCAGCGGCCATTGAGCGCCCCGCAAGCACGCTGCTCGGCGCAGACTCAGGTGAGTTGGCCGGGCAGGGGAAAAATGGCGTGCGCGTGGTAAGCGATTTGGCGACAGTGATCGGTGATATCGACGTGCTGATCGATTTTTCAGTGCCGGCTGCCACCATGGCTAACCTGGCATTGTGCGCCGAGCGCAACGTGGCTATGGTCATTGGCACCACCGGGTTCACGCCCGAGCAGCAACAACAGATCGAACAGACAGCGGCCCTTATCCCTGTGTGCAAAGCCTCCAATTTCAGTACCGGGGTCAACCTGTGTTTCAAACTGCTGGACATGGCAGCGCGTGTGCTGGGTGACGATGTGGACATCGAAGTGTATGAGGCTCATCACCGCCATAAAATCGACGCCCCGTCTGGCACGGCCCTCAGTATGGGCAAGGTCGTGGCCGACGCGCTGGGTCGTGACCTCGATAAAGTGGCAGTCTACGGGCGCGAAGGCCAGACCGGCGCGCGTGCCCGCGATACCATTGGTTTTGCTACCGTGCGCGCCGGCGATATTGTCGGTGATCACACCGTGACCTTTGCGGCTGATGGCGAGCGCGTAGAAATTACCCACAAGGCCTCCAGTCGCATGTCGTTTGCTCGTGGCGCAGTGCGCGCAGCACGCTGGCTGAGTAGCCGGGATGCAGGCCTCTACGACATGCAGGACGTACTGGGTTTATAGCCAACGAGAAAGAAAGGCTGCTCTGCGCGGATTTAACGTCACATACCGGCAACTGCCAACACACTGCATAGGATAGTCATAGGGGGAGCGGGTGACCGACTACATCGTCAACATCAACGAACAAAACGCCGCAGCAATGCTTATCGAGGAATCTCACAAGCGCCCCGTGGTCGTGGACTTCTGGGCAGAGTGGTGTGAGCCCTGCAAAACCCTGATGCCGATGCTGGAGAAAATTGCCAAGGAATATGAGGGCGCATTCCTGCTAGCTAAAGTGAATGCTGACGAACAACCCGGTATCGCCCAACAGTTGGGCGTGCGTAACCTGCCCACCGTGATGGTGATCCAGGCCGGGCAACCGGTGGATGGTTTCGCCGGCGCCCAGACCGAGTCTTTCGTGCGCGACATGTTAGAGAAGTACCTCCCCAAGCCATGGGACAAACTGGTGCAACAGGGCAAGGACCTGATAGAGCAGGGCGAGTTTATGGAAGCCCTGACACCGCTGCGACAGGCGTGGCAGGAATCCAGGCAGCAGCACGATATCACTCTGGCTTATGCGCATGCGTTGATAGAGTCATTGCGGCTGGATGAAGCGCAAACGTTACTTGATGGCGTGCGGATGGCGGATCAGGACGCCGGCTATGAGCAACTGCGCGCACAGGTGGAGATCAAACGCGAGGCGGCCAAGTCGCCCGAGCTTACGGCCCTTGAGGAGCAACTGAAATCTGATCCGGACAACCTCGACCTGCGTTATCAATTGGGCGTGCAGTACACTAACAATAGCCAGTATCGTGAGGCCATGGAGCAGCTGATCGCTATCCTGCGCAAGGATCTCAATCATGGTGACGGCGCGACCAAGCGCATGTTGCTCGATGCCATTGCCTCTCTCGGCAAGGGCGATCCGCTGGCAGTGGAGTATCAGCGCAAACTTTATAGCCTTTTGTACTGATAGGCTAAATTACGGCAAAAAGTGTTGTTGTCGCTCTCAAGCTGCAGTGACTTTTTTTGGCAATAACGCCTGTCATCAGGCACTATTCTTCGCTGGACGCGAACCTCATTAACGCAGACCGTATGGGTCTGCCGTGTATTGGAGATTTTCTATGAAACTGGGCTTTCTACTAGGCTACTCTGGCAAGCAAATTCACATACCGATGGAGTTGATACAGCAGGCCGAATCCATGGGTTTCGATTCCGTTTGGACAGCAGAAGCCTATGGCAATGATGCTGTGTCTAGCGCTGCCTGGGTACTCGCGCAGACCAAGAAGATCAGAGTAGGGACGGCGATTATGCAGATGCCGGCGCGTACGCCCGCCATGTGTGCCATGACGTCCATGTCGCTGCACCAGTTGTCAGGCGGACGCTTTATCGCCGGGCTTGGCGCCTCCGGCCCCCAGGTGGTTGAGGGCTGGCACGGCATTCCCTATGGCAAGCCGGTGACCCGTACCCGCGAATACATCCAGATCATGCGTAATATTATGGGGCGCGAAGGCCCGGTAGAGTTTCAGGGAGAGGTCTACCAACTGCCTAACAAAGGCCCGGGCACGACCGGGTTGGGCAAACCCTTGAAATCGATTCTCGAAGGCTGCCCCGAGTTGCCGATCTATACCGCTTCCATAACCCCGGCGGGCTTATCCTGCGCGGGCGAAGTGGCCGACGGTGTATTCCCGGTGTGGATGGACCCCAATAAATATAGCATTGTGGGTGAGCACATTGAAAAGGGCTTTGCCAAAGCCGGTAATGGCAAGAGCCTGAAAGATTTTGATATTGCGCCGTTTGTCATGGTGGCAGCGAATGACGATCTCGCAGCGGCCTTCGATTCGCTGCGACCCTGGCTTGCGCTCTACATTGGCGGCATGGGTGCAAAGGGTAAAAACTTCTATCACGATTACGCTACGCGCCTCGGTTATGGTGACGTCGCGACACGCATCCAGGATCTGTACCTGAGCGGAAAGAAAGACGAAGCACAGGCTCTGGTGCCCAATGAACTGCTGGATGAGGTGGCGCTTGTCGGCTCTCACGGCAGGATTGTGGAGCGGCTGGCACCGTGGAAGGAAGCCGGTAAGCGCGGTGAAGTGGGTTCCATGCTGCTGAGCGTTGCCAACCCGGCGATTCTGGAGCTGTTTGCGAAGGAAATGCTGTGAGGCAGGTATCGGCTGTCGAGTGCTCCGCTAGCGCGGCACAGTGCAAGCGTCCACACGGTAGCTGAATGGAAGAGGGCAGCACTGCTGTGGCCGAGGTTGAGACACGCGAGCGCTTCGCTCGCGCCATACTGAATGGCTTTGAATCCTACTTTGCTGAATTCCAGAATATTACCCTCGCTGCCAAGCCCCGCTTTGAAAATGCCGACTGGTTGGGCATTCGTCAGGCGTCCATCGAGCGCATTGATCTGTATAAAGCGAAAACCAACCAGGTCTACGGATACGCAGAACTCATTGCCGGGCAGGCGCTACACAGCCTCGAATTCTGGCGTGAGGCCAGAAGCATTTACGGCCAGCTGATCGTCGGCCACAACAATTTTGAGATTGCCGAAACCTTTTTCAACTCCGTGTATTGCGCGGTGTTCAAACACCGCAAGGTCCGCGATGAATACGCCTTCGTATTCTCGCCCCATGGGGATATGCCGTTGGCTGACCCGAGTCATGTCTACCGCACCTACCGGCTGACGGGGTCGCTCAGCATGCTGCTGAAGACACTCCTCAATGACTTTGCATTTTCGATCCCCTACGAAGACCTCGACCGCGATGTAGAAAATATACGGCAGGCAATAGTCAGTAACCTTGCGCTGCAATTTGATCTCAACAATGAAGACACCGAGTTTCAGGTGCTGGAGCACCATTTCTTTCGTAATAAGGGCGCTTATCTCGTAGGGCGGATTCTCTCGGGCGGGCAATCTATGCCGATTGTACTGCCTATTCTGCACAATGAGATGGGCGAAGTGTACGTTGATACGATCCTGTTCGGCGCCGATATGGTCAGCGTTTTGTTCAGCTTTACCCGCTCCTATTTTCTAGTAGACGCAACTATCCCTGCGCAGTGCGTGCTGTTTCTACAGCAACTCATGCCGGCCAAGCCTATCTCTGAAATCTACAGTGCAATGGGGCACAATAAGCACGGCAAGACGTACTATCACCGCTGTGCCTTCCGGCACATGACCACCACCAATGACCAGTTCATTATCGCTCCGGGTATCAAGGGTATGGTGATGACAGTGTTCACCCTGCCGTCCTACGATTTCGTATTCAAGGTCATCAAGGATAAGTTCACTCCGCCCAAGGATATGACCCGCGAACAAGTGAAAGCCAAGTACACGCTGGTCAAACGTTGGGACCGTGCCGGGCGTATGGCCGATACGCAAGAATTTAACAATCTTGCGTTTGCCCGGGCACGTTTTTCCGACGAGTTGATGGAAGAGTTACGGAAAGTCGCACCCTCGGTTCTTGAGGAGCACGGTAAAACTCTGATTATCAAGCATGTTTACGTTGAGCGTCGTATGACGCCACTCAATCTGTACCTGCGCAATGCCACCGATCTGCAGGTCGCTGCGGTGATGGATGAATACGGCAACGCCATCAAGCAGTTGGCCGCTGCCAATATTTTCCCCGGTGATATGTTGCTGAAAAATTTTGGTGTAACACGCCACGGGCGCGTCGTTTTCTATGATTACGATGAGATTGTGCCGCTGACGGATTGTCATTTTCGGACCATACCGCAGCCACGAACAGAAGAGGAGGAAATGTCCAGTAAGCCTTGGTATACGGTGGGGCCGAACGATATTTTTCCGGAAGAATTTTCGCTGTTTTTTTCCGGCAACCAGCGTGCGCGGCAGGTTTTCGATACGCTGCACAGTGAGATTTACGATGCGGCATTCTGGCAGGGTTTGCAGGAGAGAATCCGCGAAGGTCATGTTGAGGACTTTTTCCCCTACCGGCGCGAATTGCGTTTCGATCGCCAACCTAAACACAGTTCGGAGAGCAACTGATGGCTACGATTTATCTCATTCGCCACGGTCAGGCCTCTTTCGGCGCCGAGAATTACGATGAGTTATCGGATTTGGGGCGCCGCCAGGCCGCTGTCGTCGGTGAGTATTTTCGCGATAGAGGCGTGAGCTTCGATGCCGTTTACAGTGGTGATTTATCGCGCCAGCGCGATACGGCGCGCTTGGCGATCGCCAGTCAGTCGTCAGAAGTACACCATCACATCGACCCGCGGTTTAATGAGATACAAAACGAACAGCAGTTGAAGTACCTGATGCCTGCAGTGGTGAAAGTGAATCCGGCTGTCAAAGCGCTGGTGGACAAAGGCCTTGGATCGAGCAAGGACTACCAGAAGCTTATTGATGCGGTATTCAACTATTGGGTATCCGCGGCGTGTGATGATCCGCGAATACAGAGCTGGGCTGATTTTTCGGAGAATACCCGGCAGGCTTTGGCCGATGTCATGCAGGCCCAGGGTGGCGGTAAAACGATCGGGATTTTCACGTCGGGCGGCACGCTCGCAACAATGGTCGCCCAAGTGCTCGGGCTGGGTGGAGACAAGACGTACCAGTTGTACGAGCCTATTTTCAATTGCTCAGTTACACAGCTGTTTTACCGCGGCAACAAAGTCTCTCTTTCCTACTTTAATGATTGTTCGTTCATGCAGGTACTGGGCGACCAGCGCGACGAGAAACTGATCAGCTATCGTTAGGTGGATGCCAATCGGAGTATGGATATTTTCCTTGTTAGACACGGTGAGGCAGCGGCCACTTGGGGCGAGTCAGCGGACCCGGGTTTAAGTGCGCTTGGACAACAGGAAGCCGCGGCTACTGCTGCACTGCTCAATGGAATGATTACTCCGGGCACACTGTTGCTCAGTAGTCCCTTGCAACGTGCCATAGAAACGGCCGCGCCTCTGGCAGGTCTGCTGGGGCAGAAAGTTGAGATAGATGATGCGTTTCGCGAGATTCCGTCTCCGGTCCCGCTGGCAGAGCGTCAATCCTGGTTACTCCAGTTTATGCAGCAGGATTGGGACGAGCAGAGCAGTGAGCTAAAGGCGTGGCGTAACAGGGCGATGGAGCAACTGCTGATGCTCAAAAAACCCGCCGTGGTGTTTACCCATTTTCTGGTGATCAATGCGATGGTGGGCACGCTGCTAAGCCGTCCTCAAACATTGTGTTTCCGGCCAGCCAACGCTTCCATAACACAGCTTCGCGTGAGTGGGCAGACTCTGGAAGTGGTGTCGCTCGGGCGGGAGATGGAGTCTTTCGTCAACTAGCACGGCTGATTGCTGTAATCCGTAACATCATTACTAGCCCTTGTGCACTCGCAGCAGTGACTCTTGTGCAGTGGACGCCACCAGCACGCCCTCGCGCGTATAGAAACTGCCGCGGCTGAAACCGCGCCCGCCATGAGTGACCGGACTGTCCAGGCAGTAAAGTAAGTACTCGTCTGCGCGAAAGGGGCGGTGAAACCACAGCGCGTGATCCAGGCTTGCCGACTGCAGATCCTTGGTCAATCCAGTATAGGGATGGGGCAGTAGTGCCGTGCCGAGCAAGCCAAAGTCAGACATAAAGGTCAGCATCGTCTGGTGGCGGGACAGGTCTTCCCCCAAGTCACCCAGTGCACGAAACCATATTTGCTGCTGTGGCTCCTCAGGCTGTGGGTTGAGGTAATCCCGCGGTCTTATCGCTTTGCGTTCAATAGGGTTTGAAGTGGGGGGATCGATTTTGCCGGGGTTTTCCTGCGCGATACGCTGCCAGCGCTCAAAATCTGATTCGAGCTGTTCCGGCGGTGTTACCTGTAGCATATCAATCTGGTGTTCCAGCCCCGGTTCCTCAATGTGATACGAGATTGATGAGCTGCAAATAGCGATACCGTCCTGCTTGGCAATGACGTTTCTCGTGGTAAAACTCTTCCCGTCGCGGATAGGGTCCACTTCATAGATTATCTCTTTGCCGGGGTTGCCTGGCCGGAGAAAATAGGCGTGCATTGAGTGAGTGATGCGGGTCGCATCTACGGTGCGCGTGGCTGCGTTCAGTGACTGTGCCAGTACCTGGCCGCCAAAAACGCGCGATGGCCGCTTCGGGCTGCGCCCGCTGAAGAGGTATTTGTCGATCTGCTTTACTTCGAGAAGTTTAAGCAGTTTGTCGGTATCACTGATCACGAGGAGACTCCCGGGTTGAGGTGTTTGGCTGCGCTGTTCTGGGTAGTAAACCGTTGAAAAAAACATCAAAATAATCAATAGCTGCGCTGTCGATGTTGTCTACCTTGCGCCATTGACTGAGGTTCATGGCGGCATTGATCGCCCCGGCTATCAGCTGCTGGGCCACGTAACTGTTAACTGCGCGCACACTACCGTCGACCATTCCCTCACTCAGAAAATGGCCGAACTGCTGGTTGGTCTTGTCCGTGCGTTTGAGTATCTGGCGCCGGCGTTCCACCGGCAGCGCGGTAATGGAGTTGTAACGAATCAATGGCCCGATGTCAGAATTTTGCACGTAAAATGTGCGGCGACACGTTAACTCCGCCTTCTGCATTCCGCTACCTACAGAATTTGCCGCCTGCGTATGAATGCGCTCCATAATGTCCAGCGAGTGGCCGTAACACCGAAATAGCAGATCTTCCTTGTTGCATATATGGTAGTAAAAAGCACCCTTGGAGACGTTAAGATGTTCCGCGATTTCGTCCAGCGATGTGCCATTGAATCCCTGCTTGTTAAAAAACCAGGTGCCCGCCTTCAGGAAAGCGACCTGCTTCAGGCGATTCTGCGCCTCTCGATCAAAGCCGCCAAGCAGTGCGACCTGCTCATTCTCGTGACTGATATCTGCCGGCGTGTGCTCGGTGTCACCCGCAAAAATACCATGAGCCAGAATGTCCAGGGCTTCTTTAGCGGTAGCATTCACCTGTGCCAGAGGAATGTTGTGTAACCAGGAAAATGTCCAGTCCACCGAACCCAGTATTGCGCGCGTGGTGGCGTTTGGCTCACAGGCCCGGAATGAGCCGTCAGCGACGCCCTGGCGAATACACCCTCGCAATCGCTTGAACAGCTCAATGTACCGCGCTTCTACTTCGGTGCGATGTTCGCCCTTGAGTGCTGCTATCTCCAGTAACGCGGCAATGTGAGGCCCTCTGCCTTCCTGCGCGGCTAACCAGTTCTCAAAGTGTTGCAGGAAGAAGGCCGATGCGCGCGCTATTGCGCTGCTGTGTTGCGCTTCGATGTCATTCAGGCTCTGGATATGGTGCTCGAGTGCCGCCAGATAGCACTGGTAGATCAGGTCTTCCTTGGTTTTGACGTAGTAATACAAGCTGGTTTTGGTCAGCCCCAGGCTTTCTGCAATGTCCTTTAGCGTGGTCGCTCTCGAGCCTTTGTAATTAAACAATTGAGCTGCCTGCGACAATATCGCTGCCCGCTTTGCATTATGCTGCACCGTGCGGTTGAAGGGCGAGGAATCTCGATGCTTGCTGTCTGGATTGTTTGCTGTCATGAGAAAATGCTCCGCTCAGCGGAGCAGGGTGCCTACTGCTAAGTCTATAATTTCAACTTTAAGTATTTTCTTTGTCGCTGTCCACTGCTGCCTGCAGGGCGCTAGGCTGATTTGTCGAGCGAGACATCGAGCCACTTTCGTGAGCGAAAGCGGTAAATCAGCAGTGCCGCCTTGATACTGTAATCCAGGATCATGATGGAGAATATCCAGTAAATGGACAGGCCCAGCCACAGAGCGATCAGGGCCGGTATCAAGCGCCCGAAAGTGACACCGCAAAGAGTCGCGACCAGCGGGAACCGTGTATCGCCGGCGCCGCGCAGCGCACCGCCCAATGTAAATTCGAAGGCCATCAAAGGCTGAGCGACGGCAATGGTATACATGAACACCACAGTGAGATGAATAACCTCAGGGTCATCAATCATAAACCGTGCCAGTGCTTCGGCCGAATAGGCCAGTATGACCGACAGTGCAACCATCACTGCCAGTGACAGACGCAGGGAGCGCGACACGGCCTGAACCGCCGCTTCGCTTTGTCCAGCGCCCAAATGCTGCCCTACCAGTGTGGCCGCTGCAATACCAAAGCCAAACCCGATTACAATTGGGAACGCCACAAGAGTGATACCGATTCCATACGCGGCATAGGCAGCGGTTCCGTAGTTCGCTACGATGGCGAAAAAGGCCAGAAAGGCAACCTGAACAATACCTTGTTCGATAACAGAGGGCGCGCCGATGGTGATTAGCTGGCGGGTCAGTGCAGTGTCGATGCGCAGTGGGCGCACTGGCTTGAGGTTGAAGTGGCCACGCCACCAGACGATCACAAACACCAGGGTAATGAGTGCCGCCCCGAAACTGCCACCAAGGGAAACCCCGGCGACGCCGAGTTTGGGGAATGGGCCGATACCAAAAGCCAGTAAGTAGGCAAAAAACACATTCAATATAGAGCTGAACAGGAGATACCAGAGTGGCGTAATGACATCTCCGGTGGCTCGAAGTGCAGTGCCCAGCATCACGTTGATGGCGGTAAAAATATTGAATACGCCAAGCCAGAAGACATAACTGGCCGCCAGCGCTGTAGTCTCATCATCCAGGCCGAAGAGGCTCACCACCGCATAGGGTGCCAGCACTACCGGAATGCTCACTACACCGGCCAGCACCACTGACATGACCAGAGATGCCCACGCGACGCGTTCTGCTTTGTTGATGTCATGGGCACCCCAACTGCGAGCGACCATCGCGGTGGCGGCGACCGATACGCCCATAAGCAGCGCCTGCACAAGGAAGAACACGCGTTGACCCGTAGTGACTGCAGCGACAGAACTGGTGCCTAACTGCGCGACTATTTTGATCTGCATGAAACCGACGGTGGTGAAAAGTAGATTCGACAGTATCGTCGGCCACGCCAATTGCCAGACGCCGCGAGTCGAAGACAGTGGTTGATGTTGTGAAGAAGCGGACACTTAACTTTCTCGCTGATTGGTTGGCTCGGTATGTTACACGGAAGCGCCGTTAACATGTTACTTAGCGCAACACTGCACACTGCTTTTGACGGAAACAATCTATGGTGTGGTCATTCACCATCCCTGTGGCCTGCATATTGGCATAGAGGATAGTGGAGCCGACAAATGTGAAGCCGCGCTTTTTCATGTCTTTGCTCAAGTGGTCTGAAATTGAACTCGTTGCTGGAACCTCCTTCATGGAGTTCCAGCGATTCTGGACCGGACGGTTATCAACGAAGTTCCAGAGATAGTCCGAGTAGCTCCCTTGCTCATTCTGCACGTCCAGAAATGCGCGCGCATTCTTGCGCGCGCCATAGACTTTGAGTCGATTTCGAACAATTCGTCTGTCCAGCAGCAGGCGCTCCAGTTTCGTGTCACTGTAACGCGCTACTTTTTGCGCATCAAAGTTGTCGAAAAGAGCACGGTAACCCTCTCGCTTGCGCAGAATGGTAATCCACGATAGTCCGGCTTGAGCGCCTTCCAGAATCAGGAACTCGAAAAGCGTTTGGTCGTCGCGTACAGGCACGCCCCACTCTCTGTCATGGTAGTCGACGTAGAGCGGATCGTCCCCGCACCAGGAGCATCGCTGTTTCATGTGTGTGCATCCAGTTTCGCAGAAGTATGCTGCTCGCCATTATCTGTGTCTACGATTTTGGCGAATCGGTAGCAGCGATCGATGAGCTATGCCAAACTCATCGCAACTTTTTTAAGCGAAAAAACCTATGACAGACACTATTCTATATAGCTGCAGAGACCACATTGGTCACATGGTGCTGAATAACCCAAAGCGACATAATTCATTGGGCATAGAGCAGTTGGATGAGATCATGGCGCGGCTTACAGAGATCGCGGCAGATCCTAGCGTTCGTGTTCTGCTGGTGTCAGGCGCGGGAGAGAAAACGTTCTGCGCCGGCGCGTCCTTACATGAGCTCAGCGACGGGCAAATTGGAAAGGAGGCTTTTCAGGAAATGACAGCGCAGTTGGCGGCCATGGACATTCCGACTATTTGCGCAATAACGGGAGACGTCTTCGGAGGTGGAGTAGAGCTGGCGGTGAGCTGCGATTTTCGTATCGGCGTAGAGGGTAGCCGGATGCAGGTGCCTGCGGCAGCGATAGGCTTATGCTACCCATCGTCTGGTATAGAGCGGTTCGTTCGATGCCTGGGGCCGAGTCTGGCCAGGAGATTACTGGTGGCGGCGGAAGAGTTCCAGGCGACAGCGATGCTTGAAACTGGCTTTCTCGATCATTTGGTGTCGCGAGCAGATCTGGATAGTTTTGCCTATGCCTACGCCACGCATATAGCCGGACTGGCACCGCTTGCTGTCAGCTCAATGAAGCAACTCCTGCGGGATGCATCCCCGATAGCGATTGACGCCAGCTTGGCCAGTGCGCTAGTGACTGCATGTTTGGAATCGAAGGACTTGAAAGAGGGTTTTGCTGCGAAACGAGAGAAACGCATGCCTCGATTCGAAGGGCAATGACAGACTCAGTTTGCCGGGGCGAGGGGGCCGAGGCAATTGCGTTGCCGATCGACTGCTAACCAGGGTAGGCCGAGTTTTTCCAACCACTTTATTCCAGTTGCCTCTGTTTTTAGACGCGCGATATTGGCGGCGCTGCAGGCTGTGATGCAGTTCTGTGCAACAACAGCAACAGTCAACAGGCCTGGAATGGGTTGCCCATCGACTGGGCTAAGTGCGCGACCGAATAACTCATCGTTTCGAGCGACCGTGTGTTCAAAATCCCCCCGTACCGCAAAACCCATATTGTTCACCTTGAGTCGGACGATCGCCGAGTGGGTATATTGGGGAATGCGCAAGCCAACCAGCCAGTTCGCACCGTCGGGTTGCTTGCCTATAGTGGCAACATCCTGGTCAATCTCAATGTAGGCATTAGTGACTTTCTGCGCCAACAATAGTTTACGGATTGAGTCCATAGCATAGGGACGAACGCAGCTGTTGAGATCTATCAGCGCGCCTTTCGTTGCCATATGGGCGCCTTCGGCAGTGATCTCGAAGTGTCGCCAGCCAACCCGTTTGAGCATTTCGGTCAACTGATCGTGAGAGGCGTGCATCGCACCGTCGTTGTGATAGAGGCCCTGTAAAACGCAGGTTGTGGGATCAAAAATATGCTTACTTTCTTCCCAGAGTGCCTTGATGAATGCGAACAGGCTTCGAGTTTCTGTATCGATCGGTATTCGTTGACCGGTCCCAGCCAGCTGATTGATCAGGCTGGTAATGCTGTCAGGGTGGTATGAGCTGAACTTGTGTTCCAGTCGTGTAAGTTCAGTCTGGCAAAGCGCCATTAGCTCGTTACCTCTGCCGTCGCTGTCATCAATGATCAGGTGACAGGCTCTGCCAAACGCCTGTAGCCTTGTCTCGCTCCTGTCCACTAGGCTCTGCCAGCTGTCATTGTCATTAATGAAATCCCGGTTCCATAAATATCCTTCAACGCTAAATAGCTGGATTGCTGTAAGCTGAGATAATGTACCACCGGACAAACCAGGCTGACCAGCAGCCTGTCAACTGATGGAAGCGTGGCGAGACGAATGGGAGCTGAGCCCTATTTTCGTCGCTTGCAATCGCGGGCAATGTAGCCGGCTTGCCACTATCGCAATCACAGTGCTTCGCGTCCGCCAGGGTTTTGGCGTGCTTAGTTTGGCTGAATGATGTTTACTGTCCTTAAGTGTATTCACGTATTATTCGGGATTACAATTACCATGCTTGTCCCATTCTTTATAGTTAAGTCGAATGTCCCATCAAGTCGGGAAACAATCGACTGCACGATGGTGATTCCTGATCCACCGCCCGCTAGTTCCTCAATGGTCTCGACCACGCCCACACCACTGTCGTGAACGGTTAATTCAAAAAAGTGGGCTACCGGTTCATAGGTGGTTTTAGGTATCAGTGTTACATGGACGTAGTTGGCGGGTGATCCAATCTCAAAGGCGTGCTGGAAGCAATTTTCCAGGAGCTCGTAAAGTATGATCGAAATAGGAGAAGCCAACTCCGCGGGTATCGCCATGGGTGTAACATCATTGATAGTGACGATAGATTCTGGTGGCAGCGAAGTACATTTGAACAAGGCCGGGAAAATTCCATCCGTGTACTTCTGAAGATTAGCAAATGCGCCCCCAGCATGAAAACTGATACACTTTTCCAGGTTTGATAGTGCAGATATTCGTCGAATACTGCTCGCGGATAAGCCTCGTTTTACAGCCTCCGTCTGGTTTTCGCTGCGGTAGTTTATGCAGTCACTCACTAATGACAATGTCATCAAACTATGGTCATAGGATGCCTGAACGATTTCGTCTTGAAGTTCTAACTGTTCTTGTATGTCTTCATCTGCTCTGTTCTCTGCCTCAAACGCCTCCTTCTCTTGGTGTTTCGATTGCCTTTCAATCGAGTAACTGCGGTAGATGCGACGCAACCCCCAAAGAACCGCCGAGAGTGCCACTGCGTAAAAAAAATAGGCCCACCAGGTTCGCCATGGCGTAGGAAGCACAGACACGTCACGCTTAAGGGCTTGCAGATTCCAAATTCCAGCCGAATTCATCTGTTGAACATGCAGAATATAGTCGCCAGCAGGCAGCCTGGTATAGGGGGCTGTATTTCTGTTCGCATTCTCTACCCACTGGCCGTCATAATTTTCGAGCATATTGCGAAACTGATTTCGCTCTGCATCGATAAAGTCGAGAACACTAAACTGGAAAGTTACAAAGTGATCATTATGAGTGAGCTCGAGTGAGTGAAGTTCTAAAAGCCCTCCAAAAATCGGATCGCTTTCTCGCGGCAAACTGATCCCGGTTAGGCGCATTGGAGAGGGTGAATCATCGATGTCAATTTTGCCGGGATGAAAACGGTTATACTCCTTTACCCCGTCGACATATATTAGGCCTTCGTTACTTTTGAAGGATGCTCCTAGTGTGACGTCGCTGCCTTGGAGGCCATCTGCGATTGTGAAATTTTTGAGCACCTGCCCCTGCGGGTCTAATTTTACGATCCTATTCTGAGTAGAGACCCATAAATTACTCTCTGAATAAAAAAGAAATCCATAAATTGTCGAGTACTCCAACCCCGTTTTTTTTGAGCCACGCCCAAAATCGGAATCAAGAAATGAGAACTCATCGATCTCTTGGAGTCCGCCCCTGTAAAATCCCGCCGCTAATCTAGGCTCCGATGCCGCTAAAGCTGTAATTCTTCGATCAATAAGACGCGATGATCTGAACCTTTGCTCGTATGAGAGGTGGCGCTCGCTCATGCCGTCAAATAGGAAGATCCCTTCGTATGTGCCTATCCAAGCAGACGCCAAGCGGTCGTGATAAAGAGCAGAAATAATGAGTTGATGCAACAGACGTGAAAGATCAGATGTCGACAATCGTGGCTGCGAGCTTTGGGTCGTATGAGAAAACGTTGATAGAAAAGCAAGAATCAATAAGAGAGAGAAAGGCTTCATTTGGTTTGCCCGCAATCCATAATTTCAAAACAAGACTACGAAAGCTTTACAAGCTCAATTTTGAACTCTGACAAAAACTCATGATAAGCTTTCTTTAGGGCGACTATCGCTTCAGTTTGCCCAGAAAAGACATTTTCTTTACCCCTACTCTCGATGACTGAGCTGATCGCTGTTACTTTTTCGGCTCCTATATTTGCGCTCATTGATTTTATAGCATGAGCATTGCGATACAAAGATACGCTATCCTGCGAACGCACGTCATGTGCAATCTCTTGAAGTTTTTCTTCCATTTGACGAATGTAGCCCTCGAAAATAGCAGGCAGCAACTGCTTTCCCGTTTGCCGCTCAACGTCTCTGATATTATTGACAGCGCGAAGATCGATAACCGTCGACCCAAAGCGTCGGGTATCGTCGTCGAAAAGGGTGTCGAAAAGGGTGTCGAAAAGGGTATCGGAAACGGTATCGATATCAGGGGCATCCTGCTGTCGATGTGCAGGGTGTTCGAGATATTCATTCTGCAGGCTTTCCGCGATGCTGTTCTCTATATCGGAAATTGAAAACGGCTTCGTTAAGTAACCGTTCATGCCGGCTTGTTCGCATCTATTTCTATCTTGCTGATCGGAGCCCGCAGTCAGTGCGACAATTGGAACAGGTGAAATTCCTCTCTCTAGTTCCAGCGCACGAATTTTGCGTGCGGCAGAGTATCCATCCATAACAGGCATCTGGCAGTCCATAAAGATCAGGGAGTACTCACCAGAAAAATACTTTTCGACTGCGATTTCACCATTGTTGGCAATCTCTACGTCGTGACCGAGCAGGCGTATCATTTCTACGATGATTTGTTGGTTAGTTTCGACGTCCTCGGCGACCAAAATGTGGTGTCTTTTCAAAGAGTTTATTTTCCCAGAACCATCCTCCGCACCATCCGATAGCGCATCCTTTTCCAAGCAGCCATGCAGCGCGATTTCTAACGAACTGGAAGTAATTGGTTTGGAGAGTATCGTCCAGTCTGAGAAAAAGCTATTGGGTGTTTCGCTAACGAGTGGCGTCAGAAGTATGCGCAGGCGTGGATTCACTTTTTGGAATACTTCATTGTAATCAGAGTTTGGTAATTCATTGTCGTAGTCAACGACTACAATCGTCTCCGCAGCACGTTTGTCGGATATGAGTTCGAGGTCATCCCGCGTCAATTCGGATGTTGTGACACCTAAGCGTTCAAAGTGACTGGAGATCATCTGGAATGTGCATGGGTTTGAGGACAGTATCTTAGCGCTATAACCTTCAAACGGCGACCTCGTAGTGCCATCGGATAAGGTGCATTCCATTGGAATAGACAATGTTATTTTCGTCCCGTCGCCGACTGCTGATCGTATCGCTATATCGCCCCCCATAAGATCAATATAGTGTCGAGAAATTGTCAGGCCGAGGCCGGTTCCCCCATACTCCCTGGTTGTACTGGCGTCAGCTTGAGTGAACGGTTCGAACACTCTGGTTTGTGTCTCCGGATCCATTCCTATTCCGTCGTCTTCCACGAAAATGTCCACAATCGCTTTGCCTGTATTTGAAGGACTAAACCTGGGCTCTACTCGAACGTTAATATTTCCACTGTGTGTAAATTTGATCGAGTTGCTAATCAGATTCATTACCACCTGCCGAATTTTGGTCGGGTCACCTATTAAGATGGCAGGTGTGTGCGGGTGGCAGATGTTGTTGAGTTGTAGCCCCTTGCGTTGAGCAGGCTCTCCCTGCAGATAGCAAATGGCATCGATGAGATCAGTCAAGTTAAAGCCTATTTGCTCTAGTTCAACCTTGGAGGCCTCCACTTTCGAAAAGTCCAGAATCTCATTTATGAGATTGAGCAGTGATTCGCCGCTATTCCGAGCGGCGAGGGCAAACTGTTTTTGCTGTCCATTGAGGCGAGTATGAAGAAGTAGTTCCGTCATTCCTATGATGCCGTGCATAGGGGTGCGGATTTCATGACTCATTGTAGCCAAAAATTCTGATTTAGCGTTTGTGGCCTTCACCGCTAATTTCCTGGCTTCGTCAAGATCTCGCGTCCTCTCTTCAACACGGTCCTCAAGTTCCTTCTGCCTGCGTTGGGAGGCCCGCCTGATTTCAGCTTGCCGATAAAAATAGTAGGCAATCAGTGCTCCAGCGAGAAGAATATACGCAGCATAAGCCCATGGGCTGCGCCAGGGAGGCGGAGCAACCACCACAGGTATGCTCAATGCGTCCCAATTCCAGGTGCCGTCTGGTGTTGCTGCAGCCAATTTTAAGTTATAGGTGCCAGGTGGAAGGGTGGTGAATGAAGCAATCCTCGCGTCGGGTGATACTACCCACTCTGGATTCACGCCTTCGAGTTTATATGCATAGTTAACCAGATCAGGATTAGAGTAGTCGGCCGCAAAAAATTCTACTGACAGCATGCTGTCCTGGTAACCTAACTCAATGGATTTCAGATCATAGTAAGGTTCTGTAAATTCCCGCCGCTCATTCATTACCTTTATCTGAGAAATTGAAACTTTGGGTGGTGTAGTATCTATCGTCAGAAAGTTGGGTTGTATTGCGTTAAAACCATTGATGCCTCCAAAATAGACTGTCCCATCCATGGATCGAAAGGACGCGCCTAATGTGAACTCCTTCGCTTGCAAGCCGTCTCTCACGCCATATTGTCGTGATTCCAAAGAGTTAGGGTTGATTCGTGTTAAGCCGAGGTTGTGGGAGACCCAGACCCACCCACTATCATCGCCTTGAATGCCATAGACATTTGAACTCGGTAAAGAGATGTTGTTCGAAAAGTGTTTGATATTAACTATCGACTTCGCTCTGTATTCAGCAGGCCATAGATTCAGCCCGCCCCCGGAGGTGCCAATCCAGAGAGTTCCATCTGAATTTTCGAAAAAACACATCGGCCTATCGCTGGAAAAGCTATTAGGGTTGTCTCTCTCGACAAAGAATCGCTCGAATCCGAGAGTCTTGGGGTCAAATCGATTGAGTCCTTTCTCGGTTCCTACCCAGACAAGGCCAAGAGAGTCTTCAAATATAGACAGGACCATATTGTTGCTAATCGTATAAATGTCATTCGGGTCATAGCTGAGGTTGGTAAAGCCGTCACCGTTCTCCCGATAGATGCTTAAACCCCCTCCATAAGTCCCGATTAGTAGCTCACCAGAAGATAGACGAAGTATAGAAGTGATCCCATTCGCAGCAATACTAGAGATATCGCCAGTTACATTTCTGTAGTGTGAGGATTCTCCCGACAGAACGTTGATCTTGCTAGCGCCGTTTTCGTATGTGCCAACCCATAACGAATCCCCGTCACCAAACAAGCTCATGATCTTGGGGCTCGCTATTGACGGTTGAGTGGATTCGTCGATCCATTCGAAATCGGTCATACCGGGTTTCAGTCTATTCAATCCGTTATCAGTACCAACCCAGAGGCTTCCGTCACCTGTCTCGGCAAATGCATTGACCGAATCGTTCGATAGGTTTCCCTGGGTACGATCAAACTTCTGGAATTCAGTTTTCATTCCGGAAGCAAGGGCGGAGAGAGTGCCTATCCAGTACTTTCCTTCTCTAGTCTGGTACACACTAATAACCAGATTCTCGGGTAGTCCCGAGTTATGGACCGTATATCGATTGAAGCTTTTTGTTTTTGCAACGTAGAGGTTTAGCCCCTCAGTCGTTGCTACCCAGATGTTGCCATCAATATCTTCATAGATATCTGAAGTCTGATCAGAGGACAATGAGGTCGAGTCCGATTCGCTATGGTAGAAGTTTGTGGCAATGTTTGTTGTTGGGTCAAAGTGAGTTACTCCTGCATCAGCTGATGCCGCCCAAATTTTCCCAGCTTGATCAGTGGTAATGCTCCATATCCAATTTGAAGAGATCGAATTTGGATCGTCTGAATGGTGACGGTGGACGCTAATTTGATGAGTCGAAGCTTCTACTCGAAGCAGACCGGTCTCTTGGGTTGCGGCCCAGATATCCCCATTGGGTGTTTCAGTAAAGCTGATAATTCGGCCAGTAAACGGTAAACTCTCTGAACCGGAAACATAATGATGAAAGGTATGATTCGTTGGGTTGAAACTGCTGAATGCATCCGAATAGCCCAGCCAGATAGTTCCGTCAGCTGCAGTGTATAGCGTGCTAATCTCATTCGAGTACGGCGTATTCGGATCATTAGGGTCGGAATCATACGTGATGAAACTATCGGATATCGGATCGTACAAGACGAGTCCTTGTCCCCGAGTTGATAGCCAAAGGCTCCCCTGATGATCCTCAGTTATTCTTGTGATATTGTCAGTGGGTAACGAATTCGGGTCACTGGCGGCAAATCTGTAATTTTGCAGCTCATATCCATTGTAGCGATTGAGTCCTTCGTGCGTGACAAACCATAACGCACCTCTCGAGTCCTGGAATGACTGCCTGACACCTTGTTGAGTCAATTGATCTGAGAAAACGGAACGGCTGAGATTTATGTTCATGCGATCAAGGTTTGCACCATTTGTATCTGTTCCATACACAATAAGGAGGGGAGCCAGAACCCACCAGGCAATAGACCGTCTTAGATAGCTTATAAGCATTTCGCGTGAACCTTTTCGAATCTGCCAGTTTTTTTCAACAAGTGAGGAAGTCGTTTTGGTCGAGCTGGCTCTTAACCACGTCATACCATTCTCGTGCTCTTGTAAACTTTTATTTCTTTCCTATCCTCGAAACGTCACGGTCTCAGTTCCAGGGAGCAGATGGCGAACCTGGGTGAAACAATATTGCGGTTAAATTATGCCCTCTTTTTATCGGGACTGCATTTTTTGGTTGCGCCTTAAATTTGAGATCTGTGAGCAAAGCCCGATTGATCTAAGAGCAGAAACTCAGCAGTGTTTAGGTGTTGGCGACTAAGCCCGCTACAGGTGCATACCCCACTGGTCTGGTGAAAGTGTGTATCTGATTCTAGCGCCTTTGTGGGCACGCAGACTACGAAAAGGAACCCGAATTTCGGCGTGTAGACTCCGGAGCTTGTGTGCCCTTATGATTTTGGTGGTGATGACAAGCTCGCAGAAGAAAACAACCTGGTTGCGCACGGATACCCGGCCGCCTAATTTTCACACTGGTTGGAACAAAAGTCTGCCTGCGGGGGTGCAAGGTTAATCAACTTAACCAGCCTAACTCCGCTCTTGCGCTTTGTGGGCTGTCGACGCTGACTCTCTTACTTGCCAAAAACGCATCAGATTATGGCTGATTCGATTAGATGACTGGAAATGTTGCTTGTTTGCAGAGCAGGCAATACGATGCGGTGAAGGTTAGGCTGTATCCAGGCAGAGTCTTGAAGTGTCCAGTGCAGCGTTCTGAGTTGGCTGCGCTTGTAGCTTGGATCTTTTCAGGACTTATCGCCTCTTATGGCAGTATGTCATTTTTAGATAGAGCTGCTTCAGGGTGATTCAGTGAAGTTATCAATAATAGTTGTTGCCTATAACATGGCTCGAGAAATCCCTCGCACCTTACAAAGCCTCTCCCGCCGTTATCAGCATGGTGCGCAGGATTTGGAGTACGAGGTGCTCCTCGTTGACAATGGCTCGCCCGTCCATCTTGATGAAACAACCTGGGCGCATTTGGACGTGCCTGTGCAGTTGATCCGTATAGAAAATGCGTCACCCTCTCCCGCCGGGGCAATAAACCTGGCGCTCGCGGAGGCGAGGGGGGAGATCGTCTGTTTGATGATTGATGGCGCCCATCTGTTAACGCCTGGCGTTTTTCGGATGGCACTGTCTGGCTTCAATGCGTTTGCCAATGCGGTAGTAGCAATTCGTTATTTCTTTTTGGGAGTTGAAGAACAAACGGTGTCTGTTGCTAAGGGGTATGACCAGCATGCAGAAGATAAGATGCTCGAACGTATTCAATGGCCTGACGATGGTTATCGGCTGTTCGAGATATGTACTCCATTGCGCTCAGGTGCAAAGAGGCTCACATGGTTCAATAGAATGTTTGAATCCAACTGCCTTTTCCTGAAGAGGTCGCTTTTTGATGAATTGGGTGGTGTAGACGAGTCTTTCGATTTTCCAGGGGGCGGATTTGTTAATCTTGACACCTTCAAGCGAGCCGTCGAAGCGCCGGGTATTACCCCAATTCAGATTATTGGTGAGGGTAGCTTTCACCAGTTACATGGGGGCCTGACCACAAATAGTGGTGCGCATGATAGAGAAGTGCTATTGAGCAAGTATCGAGAGCAATATGCTCAGATAAGAGGCCATGCTGATTTGATGGCGAACGCGGAATTTGTCTATATGGGGCATATGCCAACCATGCCATCCAATATCAGCGCCGTAGAGCGCAAGAGAGCGAGGGTTGCTGGCAGGGCGCTTGATGGGTGAACTCAGCCAGTTAAGGCATTGCAATAATGGGATCTAGTTACCTGCGACTCTCCGGCCGTATTTTTGGCAAAGAGGCGGACCTCAATGCGTTATTGATGCCGAGTACTTTTGGCAGCAGCGCTGCACTAGCGCCATACTGAATGGAACTTCGATGAAACTGTCCGTGATCCTGATCGCTTACAACATGGCACGCGAGATTCCCCGCACCCTGCAGGGGCTGTCGCGTAATTATCAGCGTGGCGCGCAGGATCTGGACTATGAAGTGATCCTTGTAGATAACGGATCTCCTGTGCCACTGGATCCTGATTCGTGGGCTAACGTGGATGTCCCAGTGCGTCTGGTTTACCTGAAGGATGCGTCCCACTCTCCCGCGGCAGCGATTAATGTCGCGTTAGGGCAGGCGCTAGGCGAGATCGTATGCCTGATGATAGACGGAGCGCACATACTCACGCCGGGAGTCTTTCGTATGGCTCTAGCCTCCCACGCCGCGTTCGAGAATCCGGTTGTTGCTACCCGATACTTTTGGCTGGGTCCTGATACGCAGAACGACTCGATTGCACTGGGTTATAGCAAGGATGTGGAAGACCAGTTACTGCGGGATATCAATTGGCCAGAAGACGGTTACAGGCTCTATGAGATTGGGATTCCATTGCGCGCGGGTACTGAGAACATTAACTGGCTGAATCGCATGTTCGAATCAAACTGCCTCTTTATGAACAGATCGCTCTTTCAGGAGCAGGGTGGAGCGGACGAGCGCTTCGTATCGCCCGGTGGCGGCCTGATCAACTCGGATATCTTCAAGCGGGCGGCTGATGTGAGCGGGGTAACGCCAGTGCAGCTCATTGGCGAGGGCAGTTTTCATCAGCTTCATGGTGGCACCACGACAAACGTCACTGTGCAGGAGCGCAATGCCAGGGTGCAGCTGTTCAGGCAGGAGTATGCACAGATTCGTGGACACGATAAAATAATGACGGAAAAAGCTTTCCACTACATGGGTCATATGCCAACTCGGGCGTCGAAGATTCACCGGCCCGTGAAGCCAGGGGAGTAGTCGGCGGAACGTTCCATGATGCTGTCGATACTGCCTTTACCAACCGTAACGGCGTAGATCAATCTTGTCATTTACGCTGAATTCAATGCCTTCCAGTTTGAGTCGTTCGCGCTGAGTAGCGTGCGCGTCAGAGTTTTTGGGCAATGATAGGTGCCCCTGAGCATTCACCACCCGGTGCCAGGGAATACGAGTGTCTGCTGGCAATTTATGCAGAGCATGGCCGACACGGCGCGCGGCGCGCCCTAAGCCAGCTTTTTCGGCGATCGTGCCATAGGTTGCCACTTGGCCGGCAGGGATGGCCAGCACGACCTGCCGAATTCGCTGGTTGTTGGATGCGTCAGTGTCTGCCATTTGATAATCCCGCCTGGGTGGTATTAAGTGTCGCAGGCGGCGGCTAATGCGTCGAGAGTGTGTCTTGAAAATCCTGCAAGCGCCCCAACCTACCAAAGGTAAAGAGGAGAACTTTGTTGTTACGAATCACATTGTTGCTGTTGCCCTGGTTGGAGCTTTTCACCCTTATTGAGTTGGGTGTTAAAACCAGCGCGCTGACGGCAGTAGCTTACGTATTTTTAATGCTGTTCCTCGGCTTGGCGATCTTGCGCCGTCAGGGTCAGGGCCTGTTCGAGCGCCTCCGACAGGCGCAGGATGGCAGGATAATCGGTCCGCAATTGCTGATGGACGACATGGCCATGGGGTTTGCGGGCTTGTTGTTCATGTTCCCCGGCATGATTACCGACGTAATCGCCCTGATCGTAATGATAGGCCCGTTACGTCGTCGCCTTGTGCGCGCCGTGTTGGGGCCGGCCCCAGCAGCAGAGGACACGTCGGAGCGAGCCCGGGAAGGCAGCGCGACAATCGAGGGAGATTTTCGTCGTGTTGACGATGATAGTAAGTCGTAACATATTGTAAATAAAGCAAAAAATAGACGTTCGGTATGCGTTCTTGCAGCCTCTATTCAGGCTTGACGCCGCCCTGTTTCCGACTAGAATTAGCACTCTCGCGAAAAGAGTGCTAACCGGGCCTTGAAATCCCACTTTGCGCCCCAATCAACCCAGATAGCCCTGTATATGGGGTCCCATAACATTACTTTTGACATGTTGGAGAGCTACAAAAATGAAAATCCGTCCGCTGTACGACCGCGTGGTCGTTCGTCGCAAGGAAGAAGAGACCGCCACCGCCGGCGGCATACTGCTGCCAGGGTCTGCCAAAGAAAAGCCCAACCAGGGTGAAATTGTTGCTATAGGCGACGGTAAAATTCTGGATAGCGGCGAACTGCGCCCGCTGTCGGTGAAGGTTGGCGACAAAGTTGTATTCGGTCAGTACGCTGGCAGTAACACTATCGAAATCGATGGTGAAGAACTGATCATTATGGGTGAGAACGAAATCTTCGCAGTGGTCGAGTAATACCCCGAAGCAAGCGATTCTCTCAAGTTTAACCTGTATAAAGACGTAAGGAATTATCACCATGGCAAAAGACGTAATTTTCGGTGCTAGCGCTCGCCAGCGCATGCTGAAGGGCGTAAACGTGTTGGCTGACGCTGTCAAAGCAACGCTTGGTCCCAAGGGCCGCAACGTAATACTGGACAAGTCCTTCGGCGCTCCCACTGTAACCAAGGACGGTGTGTCCGTCGCGAAGGAAATACAACTTAAAGACAAAATTGAAAATATGGGCGCGCAGATGCTGAAGGAAGTTGCTTCCCAGGCGTCCGATGTCGCGGGTGATGGCACCACTACCGCTACTGTTCTGGCTCAGGCAATCATCTCCGAGGGTCTGAAGTCTGTCGCCGCCGGCATGAACCCGATGGATCTCAAGCGCGGTATCGACAAAGCGATCGCGGCCGCAGTGGAAAAAATCTCCGCACAAGCCACGCCCTGTGAAGACGCCAAGTCAATCGCTCAGGTTGGCTCGATTTCCGCCAACAGTGATCAAGCTGTAGGTGATATCATTGCTGAGGCAATGGGTAAGGTTGGTAAAGAAGGCGTTATCACGGTCGAGGAAGGCTCTGGTCTGGAAAATGAGCTGGACGTGGTTGAAGGCATGCAGTTTGACCGCGGTTACCTCTCCCCGTATTTCATCAATAATCAGGAGAGCATGAGTGTTGATATTGATGAGCCGTACATTCTGTTAGTAGAAAAGAAAATATCCAACATTCGCGAATTGCTGCCGCTGCTTGAGCAGGTTGCTAAGTCCTCCAAGCCGCTGGTGATTATTGCTGAAGACGTAGAAGGTGAAGCGCTGGCCACTCTGGTGGTGAATAACCTGCGCGGCATCGTCAAAGTGACTGCTTGTAAAGCGCCCGGTTTTGGTGATCGTCGTAAAGCCATGCTGCAGGATATCGCTATCCTGAGCGGCGGTACTGTGATTTCTGAAGAAGTCGGACTTGACCTGGAGTCAGCGACTCTGGAACACCTCGGGCATGCAAAGCGTGTGACCATGGATAAGGACAACAGCACCATTATCGACGGTGCCGGTGACGCTGACACTATCAAGGCACGCGTCAACGAAATACGCGTTCAGATCGAGAATACGTCTTCTGACTATGATCGAGAGAAGCTGCAAGAACGTGTTGCTAAACTTGCTGGCGGTGTTGCCGTTATCAAAGTGGGTGCTGCAACCGAGATCGAAATGAAAGAGAAGAAGGCCCGCGTAGAAGATGCGTTGCATGCCACTCGCGCCGCCGTTGAAGAAGGTGTTGTTGCCGGTGGTGGTGTTGCACTGGTGCGAGCGTTGCAGGAAATCACTGGCATGACAGGTGATAATGAAGACCAGACACACGGCATCAACGCATGCCTGCGTGCTATGGAAAGTCCGTTGCGCCAGATCGTTGAAAACGCCGGTGGAGAAGGTTCTGTTGTCCTTAACAACGTAAAGACCAAGGGTACGGGTAACTATGGTTACAATGCCGCTACCGGTGAATACGGCGACATGATCGCGATGGGTATTCTCGATCCTGCCAAAGTGACACGCACAGCGCTGCAGGCAGCGGGTTCGGTTGCTGGCCTTATGATTACCACTGAAGTGATGATCTGCGACGCCGTCGAAGACGGTGCTGGCGGTGGTGGTTCTGATATGGGCGGTATGGGCGGTATGGGTGGCATGGGCGGTATGGGCGGTATGATGTAACGCCTATCCTCTCGGATACAGAAAAACCCCACTTTAAAGTGGGGTTTTTTTTGCCCCGCAAAAAAGGCGGATCCGGAACGCTTCTAGAACAGTTCTGGTCGCATTTTTTTGTGTACAATAGCGCCACGGTGGTCACTACAACAAAAGGAAGAATACAATGATTCTCGAATTTCTCTTCAGATGGGCACATGTCCTGTTTGGTATTGTCTGGATAGGCATGCTTTATTATTTCAATTTTGTACAGACAGAGTATTTCAAGGAAGCAACGGCCGATGCCAAGTCCGATGCACTCAAAAAGTTGGCGCCGCGGGCACTCTGGTGGTTCCGCTGGGGAGCTTTGTTTACCTTCCTGACGGGTCTTGTTCTGTTGCAAACGACGGGCGTTACAAGAAACTTCTCGACCATGCAGTTAATTTCGGTCGGATCCCTGGCGGGTACTTTCATGTTTCTTAACGTTTGGTTGATTATCTGGCCGAAGCAGCAGATCGTTATAGGTCTTAAGGAAGGGGATATTCCCTCCAGTGCAGCCAAGGCTGGTCTCGCGTCCCGCACCAACACCTTGTTGTCTGCTCCTATGCTGTTCGGCATGTTGGGCTCCAAGCATCTGGCTATGCCGGATGTAAGCGCCTTGGGCTTTTATCTTTGCCTTGCGATTATCGTGTTGCTGGAAGCCAACGCAGTGTTTGGTAAGCAGGGGCCGATGACCACTGTTAAAGGCGTCATCTATTGCAGTCTTGGACTCACTGCGTTGCTGTGGGCGCTGCTTTACTTCTTGTAGAGGTCGTCCTGGTGTGGAGAAAAGCCGGGGACTCCCCGGCTTTTTTGTTCCGCTCCAGTAGGCGATATGTATAATCGAGTTCCCTTTTCACGCAGTGTAATAGCCCCATGCCACACGACGATCTGGATCATATTCCCTCCATTGTGCCGACCCGGGACCATGTTCCCGAGCGCGGTGCTGGCAGGCCTCGACCCGGTAACAGCGAAGTCGGTCGTAAGCCCGGCTCGCAGAAGTCTGCGGACAAGGCAGGTGGCTCGGGTCTACTGGCTCGCCTAATTATCGCTATTTCTGTGGTGGTCGGCAGTGTGGCCTGCGTTTGGGTCTGGCAGTTACAGACGCAACTTGGTGAGGCGCAAGATCAGCTCGGGCAGTATGCCACTCGCATTGGTGACCTGGAAGCGAGATTATCCGATACGGATCAGGGTATGAGTCAGAGTGCCGAGGTGCAGGCCGTCAAGATTACGGAGCTTGAAAAAGAGGTGCGCAAGCTTTGGGATAACGTCTGGAAGGAAGCGAAGGAACGCCTGGCTCAACTGGAAAGTGCCAGCACCGGGCAGGAGAAAAGTATTAAAACGGTGCAAGGTGCCCTTTCAAGCACCCAGTCGCAGTCCAAAGAGACATCGGGTCAAGTAGCCAAGTTAACAAATGATATTGCGGAATTGAAAAGCATTGCGGGTGATCTCTCTCGCTTGATGACCAGTGCCAAAGCGAACCAGGCGGAAGTTGAGCGTGTCGCAGACAACCTTAATCGGATCAATCTGACATTAGCTAAACTGGAAAAGCGTGTGGCCGGCAACGAAGAATGGGTGGCCTCCATCAATGCGTTCCGCAAGCAAGTCAATACCAGTTTGGGCGAGGTACAGGCGGCTGCCAGAAATCAGCAGGCGCCACGTTGAATGCTGTCGCAAATACCTGAACAGGAACAGGAACAGGAAGCGGTGGCTTTTTCCTGCTGCTGACACGGGTCGCAGGGAGCGCTCTTTTATCTATCGAGCCAATCAGAAGGACTCATGGCATGACAATTATTCGGCAAGATGACTTTATCGATAGCGTTGCAGATGCCCTGCAGTTTATTTCCTATTACCACCCGCTGGACTTTGTAAAGGCGGTGAACGAAGCCTACGAGCGGGAACAGAACCCCGCGGCGCGAGATGCTATGGCGCAAATCCTGATTAACTCGCGGATGTGTGCTCAAGGCCATCGCCCCATCTGCCAGGACACGGGCATCGTGACTGTATTTCTCAAAATTGGCATGGACGTGCAGTGGGATGCTGATTTGTCGGTAGCGGAAATGGTTAACGAGGGCGTACGTCGGGCTTACACCAATCCAGACAATATCTTACGAGCCTCCATCCTGGAGGACCCCGCAGGTGCCCGCAGGAACACCAAAGACAATACGCCAGCAGTAATCCATATGGACGTTATTAAAGGCAATACAGTGGATGTGCAGGTCGCAGCCAAAGGCGGTGGGTCCGAGAATAAATCCAAGTTGGCTATGTTGAATCCATCGGACAGCATCGTTGATTGGGTGGTGAAAACGATACCCACTATGGGCGCTGGCTGGTGCCCGCCGGGGATGCTGGGCATTGGCATCGGTGGCACCGCGGAGAAGGCAGCGTTGATGGCGAAAGAGGCGCTTATGCAACCCATCGATATCCATGAGCTGCGCGAGCGCGGTCCATCCAGCCGAGTGGAAGAGCTGCGGCTGGAGATCATGGAGGCGGTCAATAAGTTGGGTATTGGTGCCCAGGGCCTGGGCGGATTGACCACGGTAATGGATGTCAAAATTCTGGACTACCCGACACACGCCGCATCGTTACCGGTAGCCATGATTCCCAACTGCGCGGCGACCCGCCATGCACATTTTGTGCTCGACGGTTCAGGGCCTGCCCTGCAAACGCCTCCCGATATAAACGACTGGCCGGATATTACCTGGGAAGTCGGAGAGAACGTGCGTCGCGTCAATTTGGATACGGTGACGAGAGAAGAGGCTGCTCAGTGGCAGCCGGGCGATACGCTGCTGTTATCCGGCAAGATGCTGACCGGGCGCGATGCCGCGCACAAAAAAATGAAAGAGCTGATAGAAAGTGGTGAGGGTCTTCCCGCAGAGGTCGATCTCAAAGGCCGCTTCATCTATTACGTGGGTCCGGTCGATCCGGTGCGCGATGAGGTCATGGGTCCGGCTGGTCCGACTACGGCCACCAGGATGGACAAATTCACTGACTTTATTCTTGAGCATACAGGGCTATTGGGCATGATCGGTAAGGCCGAGCGTGGGCCTGTCGGTGTGGCGGCGATCAAGAAACATCAGGCGGTGTATCTGATGGCTGTGGGTGGCGCGGCTTACCTGGTTTCAAAGGCGATTACCGCCGCCAGGGTGGTGGCTTTTCCCGAGATGGGAATGGAGGCGATCTACGAGTTTGAAGTGAAAGACATGCCCGTCACTGTCGCGGTAGATGCCAGCGGCGCCTCGGTGCACGAAATCGGTCCAAAAATCTGGCGTGCAAAAATTGCTGAGCAGGCGATAGAAGTTGCCTGACACCTTTTATTGGCACGACTATGAAACCTTTGGTGTCAACCCTGCCAGAGACCGGCCGGTGCAGTTTGCTGGCCTGCGTACCGATGCCGAATTGAATGTTATCGGCGAGCCGCTGGTCATTTTTTGTCGCCCGGCCAATGATTTTTTGCCTCATCCAAAGGCCTGCCTGATTACCGGTATCTCGCCGCAGCAGGCACTGGAAAAAGGCCTGCCTGAGTCTGAGTTCATTGCGCAAATCCATCAAGAGCTCGCGAAGACGGGCACGTGTGGCGTCGGCTACAACTCATTGCGCTTTGACGATGAAGTAACGCGGCACACTCTATACCGCAATTTCTATGATCCCTATGCCCGGGAATGGCAGGCCGGCAACTCGCGGTGGGATATTATCGATATGGTGCGCACAGCCTGCGCCCTCAGGCCCGAAGGTATCGAGTGGCCATTGCGTGAAGATGGTTTGCCCAGCTTTCGTCTGGAAGATCTCACCCGTGCCAATGGCATCAGTCATGCCGACGCCCACGATGCGCTGTCTGATGTTCGTGCTACGATTGCCGTGGCACGACTGATCAGGGATCGGCAGTCTCGATTGTACGAGTACGTGTGTAAGCATCGTGATAAACAGTCGGCATTAGCGCAACTTGACATCGCCGCCATGAAGCCCGTACTGCATGTCTCGGGTATGTTCGGCGCCAGCCGCCACAATATAGCGCTGATAGCCCCTCTGGCGAAGCACCCGCAGAACAGCAACGAGATCATCTGCTTCGACCTCGGTGCAGATCCGCAGGCATTGTTTGACTTGCCCGCCGAGCAGCTAGCGCAATTGCTTTATACCCGCACGGATGATCTACCGGCCGGCACCGAGCGCCTGGGCTTGAAGTCGGTGCATATCAACCGCTGCCCGATCTTGCTCACGCCCAAAATGGCCAATCCCGCAACTGCCGAGCGCTTGGGTATTAGCGGTGCAGCCTGCCGCCAGCATCTGCAAGCCCTGCGCGTCTATCGGGAGCGCGACGCTGCAGGATTTACCGCCAAACTGCAGGCGATTTATCAGCGGCGCAGCTTCACGGCGGCCACAGACCCGGATCTGATGCTCTATAGTGGCGGGTTCTTTTCTCAGCATGATAAGGTCGCTATAGAGAAAGTACAGAAGTCGTCTCCACAGGAACTGGTTGCTGCAGTTTCTGTTTTTGAGGATGGCCGCCTGCCGGAGATGTTGTTCCGCTACCGGGCGCGAAATTATCCCGACACTCTCTCTGTTGAGGAGCGCGCGACTTGGGAGGAGTATCGCTTTCAACGACTTACTGAGCCTGGATTCGGCGCCGGCTATTGTCTGGAGGAATTCCATGCGGATATTGAGGCGCTGCAGGCGGATGAGTCGCTTTCGTTGGCGCAACGCGCATTGATGGAAGAACTACTGGACTACGCGGATAGCCTGTTGGCCTGATCGGCCAGTCTCTTTCTTTGGTATTACGCACATGGGCAGCGCCTCGACTCGCCTTTATAATGGCCAGCGTTAAGCTCGTGTCTTGTCGTGTTTCAGTCCAGGAGTTCCCGCGTGCAGTTTGCCGGCAGCCATATCCTCTCCGTCCAGCAGTTTGAGCGGGATGACGTCGAAAAGATATTCGCGGTTGCCGATCGCATGGTGCCCTATGCCCACCGCCGACGCGTTACCGAAGTGCTGAACGGTGCCATTCTCGGCTCGATGTTCTTTGAACCCAGCACCCGGACTCGCGTCAGTTTTGGCAGCGCCTTCAATCTGCTCGGAGGCGAAGTGAGAGAAACAACAGGGTTTGAAAACTCCGCTATTGCCAAGGGCGAGTCGTTATACGATACCGCCAGGGTACTGAGTGGTTACTCCGACGTCATTGCCATGCGGCATCCCGAGGTGGGTTCCGTCGCTGAGTTCGCTGCTGCTAGCCGCGTTCCGGTCATAAATGGTGGAGATGGCAGCAACGAGCATCCCAGCCAAGCGCTGCTCGATCTCTACACGATCCGCAGTGAACTTGCTGCCAGCGGGCGTGGCATTGATCAATTGCGCATCGCCATGGTCGGTGATCTGCGCTACGGACGAACAGTACATTCGCTGTGCAAACTGCTGTGCCAGTTCACCGGGGTGCAGGTGGCACTGGTGTCGCCCGATGCTTTGCGCATGCCTCCGGAGATTGTCGAGAGTTTGCGCATTACAGGGCAAACTGTGCTGGAGTCCGACAAATTGGAGGAGAGTATCTCGCATGTCGATATTGTCTATTCCACGCGCCTCCAGGAAGAGCGTTTCAACTCGCAGGAAGAAGCCGATCTGTATCGCGGTCGTTTCCGTTTAAACCAGAGCATCTATACACACAACTGCGAGCCCAACACCGTCATCATGCACCCTTTGCCGCGTGATTCCAGAGCCAATGCTCGCGAACTGGACGACGACCTGAACGACAATCCCAATCTGGCGATCTTTCGTCAGGCCGATAATGGCCTGCTGGTGAGGATGGCGTTATTTGCGCTGATACTGGATGTGGTAGATGAAGTCGACAGGCATGCCCGGGATGTGAACTGGTATACAGGCGGCCGGTTTTGAAGTCGCTGGCACTAAAATTTGGGGCGCAGGATGTCCGGATACTCGATGATCAGACGGTCTGGTCAGGTCACTATTCTATGCGGAGATTGACGCTGCAGCATCGGCGATTTGCCGGTGGCTGGAGCAGTCCCGTTGTGCGGGAGTTGTTTGAGCGCGGGGATGCCGTGGCTGTGCTGCCCTACGACCCCAGGACAGACAGCCTGGTAATGATAGAGCAATTTCGTCCCGGAGCATTGCGCGGTGAAGAGAGCCCCTGGATGCTGGAGTTGATCGCGGGTGTTGTGGAGGAGGGTGAGCGGGATATGGATGTGGTTCATCGCGAGGCCATGGAAGAGGCTGCCTGTGAACTCTCGGATATTGTCCCTATTGCTACGGTGTTCCCAAGTGCGGGGGCCTGCACCGAGCAGGTTCGGTTGTTTTGCGGTCGCGTGAGCAGCGCCGCTATCGGCGCAGTGCACGGTTTGCAGGAGGAAGGTGAGGATATTCTAGTGCACTCGATACCGCGTGTGGATGCGTTGCAAATGCTCGCAGATAATCAGATTCCCAATGGGCATACCCTGATTGCCCTGCAATGGCTGCACATTCACGGGTCTGAGCTGCGTGAGCGCTGGTGCTGAGGTATGCCGCCGGCGCGTGATCTCACATGACTGACCTAGACGTCAATACTCCTCAAAAAGCCCCGCCCGGACTGTTGCGATCGAGTGCGTTGGTGGGCAGCATGACGATGACCTCGCGGGTATTGGGGTTGCTGCGCGATGTTGTCATCGCGTCCTTCGTCGGGGCCAGTGCCAACGCCGATGCCTTTTTTGTAGCGTTCAAGATACCTAATTTCCTGCGCCGCCTCTTTGCGGAGGGCGCCTTTGCCCAGGCGTTTATCCCCGTACTCGCAGACTATAAGAACGCGGGCAGTAAAGCGGCCATAAAGGCACTCGTAGATCGCGTCGCGGGTGTGTTGGGTGGCTCGTTACTTTTTGTCACTGCTATCTCCATCATTGCCGCTCCCATCATCACGATGATTTTTGCCCCGGGCTTTGTCAGCCAGCCTGAGAAGTTCCGCATGACCTCTGAGATGATTCAGATAACGTTCCCGTATCTCCTGTTGATATCCATGACGGGTTTTTGTGGCGCGATCCTGAATAGCTATGGCCGTTTTGCAGTGCCCGCTTTCACCCCGGTTTTTCTCAATATTTCCCTTATATTTGCGGCCTTGGTGGCCGCGCCTTGGTTTGACGAGCCGGTTTTTGCGTTGGCCTGGGCTGTGCTCATTGCCGGTGTGGTTCAGCTGTTGTTTCAATTGCCATCCCTGTATCGCCTGGAGCTGGTGCCGCGCCCGCGCTGGGATACCAAGGATGAGGGCGTACGTCGAATTCTGAAGTTGATGGTGCCGGCACTGTTCGGCGTATCGGTCAGTCAGATCAACTTGCTATTGGATACCGTTTTGGCATCCTTTCTGCCAACGGGCAGTGTGTCGTGGTTGTATTATTCCGACCGGCTCGCGGAGCTGCCGTTGGGTATTTTTGGTATCGCTATCGCCACGGTGATCCTGCCGAACCTGTCAGCACATCGTGCGGCCGACCGTGAAACCCATTTCAGCGGCACGCTCGATTGGGCATTGCGCTGGGTGCTGCTGATCGGGGTGCCGTCCGCCCTGGCGCTGATGCTGTTGGCCAAGCCCATCCTGATCACCCTTTTTCAGTACGGAAAGCTGACGGCGAACGATGTCAACATGTCCTCTTTGAGTCTGCAGGCCTATAGCATTGGTTTGATTGCTTTCATGTTGATAAAGGTTCTGGCCCCTGGTTTTTACGCCCGCAAGGACACGGTGACACCCGTTAAAATCGGCATTATCGCAATGGGGGCGAATATGGTCCTGAATCTGCTGCTGGCGCTGCCTTTGATGTATCTGTGGAATATAGGGCATGTCGGCCTGGCGCTGGCGACCAGCCTGGCGGCGATATTGAATGCAGCGTTGTTGATGAGAGGCTTGTTGCGTAGCGGTTTTTATCAGCTCCAGCCGGGTTGGGCGAATTATCTGCGACGTTTGTTGCTGGCCTGCCTTTGTATGGTCATTGTAATCTTGTGGCTTGCGCCCGCAGAAGGCATTTGGCTCGATTGGGATTGGCAGCGGCGGGTTCTGGAATTGCTTTTGCTGTGCGCCGTGGGTGTTGCAGTGTATTTTGCGACACACGCGTTGCTGGGGACCCGAATGTCACACCTGCGGGCACCGCCGCCACAGTGAACTGAAGTGTGATCGATAGATTCCTCGTTGCGAACGCACCCTAGGCGTAGGCTAGCAGCGCCAAGTTCGCTATACTGCTGCGTTTGGACTGAGTGGACACTCATACAGCATGGAATTGATTCGAGGCTTGCATAATCTGCGGCCCAGACATCACGGTTGTGTTGCGACAATCGGTGCTTTTGACGGTGTTCACCTGGGTCACCAGGCTGTTATCCGTCACCTGTTTGAGAAGTCGGCACAGTTTCAGCTACCTTCACTGATGATCGTATTCGAGCCGTTGCCTCGAGAGTATTTTGCTCCGCTTAAGGCGCCCGCACGCATCATGAGCTTTTCGGAGAAGTGCCATGCGCTGGAGTCCCTAGGGGTCGAGCGCCTGCTGCGAATTCGTTTTAACGAGCAGTTGCGCGCGATGTCAGCCCAGCGGTTTGTTGATGATATATTTGTCGCCGGGCTGGGGGTGCGCTATGTGGTGCTGGGAGACGATTTTCGTTTTGGCGCTGGCCGTCAGGGCGACATAGAGTTTGTGCGGCAGCAGGGATTGCGCTACGGCTTTGAAGCGGGCTCTACTGCGACCTTTGAGGTCGCTGGCGAGCGGGTGAGTAGCACGCGTATCAGGCAGTCGCTGGAAGACGCCGACTTTGAAACGGCAGAGGCGCTTTTGGGGCGCCCTTATAGTATATCGGGCCGGGTGATTTATGGCCGTCAGTTGGGAACGAGTATTGGCACGCCCACCGCTAATCTCGAGTTGCGCAGGTTGCGTGCGCCTCTGTCCGGTGTGTATACGGTTGAGGTTAGTGGTGGCGGTCTGGACAAGGCCCGCGGTGTGGCCAATGTCGGTGTCCGGCCCACAGTGGATGACAGCATCAAGGCCAATCTGGAAGTGCATGTGCTGGATAGAGAGATCAACCTCTACGGCCGCCATATAGAGGTTACGTTCCGCCACAAGTTGCGAGAGGAAATCAAGTTTGGCTCGGTCGAAGAATTGCAAGAGAATATCGCGAGGGATATTGAGCATGCACGGAATTGGTTTGACCGTGTCTAGAACTCAACAAACATTATGAGCGACTACAAAAGCACGCTGAATCTGCCGGTAACGGCATTTCCCATGAAGGCCAGTTTGGCGCAGCGCGAGCCGCAGCGCCTCAAGCATTGGCAGGATATAGGGCTGTACGAAAAAATTCGCCAGGCCTGTGCCGGGCGGCCCAAATTCATTCTGCATGACGGCCCTCCCTACGCTAATGGTGACCTGCATGTGGGTCATGCGTTTGGCAAGATTCTGAAGGACATCATTATTAAGTCCAGGACACTGGACGGGTTTGACGCACCCTATGTCCCCGGCTGGGACTGCCACGGCCTGCCGATTGAGCTGAATGTTGAGAAAAAGGTAGGCAAGCCAGGCGTTAAAATCACACCCTCACAGTTCAGGCAAAAATGCCGGGAGTACGCCCGCCGCCAGATAGACGGGCAGCGCGCCGATTTCATGCGCATGGGCGTCATCGGAGATTGGGCGAACCCTTACTTGACCATGGATTTCAAGTTCGAGGCCGATATCGTGCGCGCACTGTCGCATATTATCGACAATGGCCATCTGCATAAGGGCTTCAAACCGGTGCACTGGTGTATGGATTGTGCTTCCGCTTTGGCGGAGGCGGAAGTTGAGTATCAGGACAAGCGTTCACCGGCCATCGATGTTGCCTTCAGGGCCGTTGACCCCGCTGCCTTCAACGCCGCCTGCGGCTCATCCTTTGAAGGTGAGATCGCAGTGCCTATCTGGACAACAACGCCTTGGACGCTGCCCGCCAATATGGCGGTCTGTTTGCACCCTCAGCTGGATTATGTCCTCGTAGAGGGTTCCGGCCGGGCGCTATTACTGGCTCAGGAGTTAGCGGAATCCAGCGCAGCCCGTTATGGACTGGATACGCTTACGGTACTGGGGCGTTGCAAGGGCGCGGCATTGGAGCATCTGCTGTTGCAGCACTGCTTCCTCGATCGGCATGTGCCGGTCATTCTCGGCGAACATGTGACCACTGAGGCGGGTACGGGTGCGGTGCATACGGCTCCGGCTCATGGGCAGGACGACTTTGTGGTGGGCCAGCAATACCAGTTGGAAGTGTATAATCCGGTGGGCGCCAATGGTGTCTACCTGCCTGACACGGAATTTTTCGCAGGGCAGCACGTGTTAAAGGCCAACGACGATGTTATCGCATTGTTGCAGGAGCGCGGTGTGCTGCTGCACCGCGAGGAGTACCAGCACTCATATCCTCATTGTTGGCGACACAAAACACCGATCATCTTCCGGGCGACGCCGCAGTGGTTTATCAGTATGCATCAGAAAGGTCTGCTGGAGCAGGCCTTGGCTGCTGTGGATGCAGTGCAGTGGACGCCGGACTGGGGCAGAGCACGGATCACTGGCATGCTAAGCGAACGACCGGATTGGTGTATCTCGCGGCAGCGCACCTGGGGCGTACCTATCGCACTGTTTACGCACCGCGAAACGGGCGCTTTGCACCCACGCACCACCGAACTGATGGAGCAGGTCGCCCAACGTATCGAGCTCAGTGGTGTTGATGGTTGGTTCGAGCTCGATGCTGCCGACCTGTTGGGCGACGATGCCTCCGACTATGAAAAGGCCACAGACACGTTAGATGTTTGGTTCGATTCGGGGGTAACGCATGCTTGCGTCCTGCTGCAGCGCAAGGAATTGCAGTTTCCCGCAGACCTGTATCTGGAGGGCTCCGATCAACACCGTGGCTGGTTTCAGTCATCGCTGCTAACCGCAATAGCAATCGAGGGAGGGGCACCTTACAAAGCGGTACTAACCCACGGCTTTACGGTGGATGCCGATGGCCGCAAAATGTCGAAATCGTTGGGTAATATCATTCCTGCGAAAAAAGCGATGGAAGAGCAGGGCGCCGATGTACTGCGCCTCTGGGTTGCCGCCACCGACTATCGCGGGGAGCTGGCGGTGAGTGACGAGATATTCAAGCGCACAGCGGATTCCTATCGTAGGATACGCAATACCGCGCGGTTTTTGCTGTCCAACCTCAACGGTTTTGACCCGGCTGTCGATGCGGTGGAATACTCCGACATGCTGTCTCTGGACCGCTGGGCAGTAGATCGTGCAGCCCAGTTGCAGCAAGAATTGCTCGAGGCATATCGCGGTTATCATCTTCACCAGATTTACCAGAAGTTACATAACTTTTGCGCTCAGGATCTCGGTGGATTTTACCTCGACGTCATCAAGGATCGGCAGTACACCACGCAGGCGAATAGTATCGCCAGACGCTCTGCACAAACGGCCATGTACCACATTGGTGAGGCACTAGTGCGCTGGATTGCCCCGATACTCAGTTTTACCGCAGAGGAAATCTGGGAAAATTTACCCGGTGAGCGCAGCCCTTCTGTGTTGTTGGAACAGTGGTATCCCGGCTTGCAGACGCTGTCGCCTGATGAAGCTATGGGGCGCGCCTTCTGGCAGAACATGATGGCCGTGCGCGCAGCTGTGAACAGGGCGATGGAGGCGCAGCGTGCCGCAAGCAATCTGCGCGGCTCGCTTGATGCTGCGGTGACATTGTACTGCTCGCCTGAGTGGCTCGAGACCTTATTGGCTCTGGGCGATGAGTTGCGCTTTGTGCTGATAAGCTCATCCGCGACCCTGATGCCAATCGATGCGGCGGGCCCTGATGCGGTAGACACCGAGCTGCCTGACTTACGTCTGCAGATATCGGTATCGCCGAATGAAAAATGCGAACGCTGCTGGCACCGCAGTGCCGAGATCGGTAACAGTACCGTGCACCCAACGCTGTGCAATCGCTGTATAGAAAATGTTGATGGCCATGGGGAGCAACGTCATTTTGCGTAACGGTATTCACGCGCTGCCCTGGTTTATGCTGGCGCTGGCGGTCATCCTGCTGGACCTGTACACGAAGTCGCTGGCCACTACTAATCTGGACTATGCGCAGCCGCTGCCGGTGTTCTGGTGGCTCAATATGACACTGCACCACAACAGTGGCGCAGCATTCAGCTTCCTCAGCGAGGCCGGAGGCTGGCAGCGTTATTTTTTCAGCATTCTGGCGTCTGTCATCAGCCTTGTACTAGCGGTCTGGTTGGCCATCATGCCCAGAGGGCAATGGCTGCTGGCGCTAAGTCTGGGCCTTATTTTGGGCGGGGCGTTGGGCAATCTGTGGGATCGAGTCGTGCTGGGATACGTGGTGGATTTTATTTCGGTACACTATGAGGGCCGCTACTTCCCCACCTTTAATATTGCTGATTCGGCGATCTCCGTGGGAGCGGCCTGCATGCTATTGGACAGCTTTATGCACCGCGACAGGCCTGCTGTTGGTGAGAGGAAAGCGACGTGATAAGTACAGTCCCGGTAAGCGAAGGTACGCGCGTATTCCTTAACTTTTCGGTCAGTCTTGATGACGGCTCGGAGGTGGACACTAATTTTGGCGGTGACTCCGTCAACTTCGTCGTTGGAGATGGTAGTTTGCTGCCCGGTTTCGAGCGCCTGTTGTTTGGGATGTCGCCCGGTGAGCGACAAATGTTCGTGGTGCCGCCTGAAGACGCTTTTGGCCAACCCAATGACAATAATGTACAGTATTTGCCGCGCGATCAGTTTGAGGATGATGTTGAACTCGAGATCGGCCTGGTGTTTTCCTTTGCTGACGCCAGCGGTGGTGAAGTGCCCGGCATGATCATCGCATTCGATGATGATGAGGTGACCGTGGATTTTAATCACCCCCTGTCCGGGCGTACAATTTTGTTTGATGTGCAGATTCACCGGGTTGAGCCTGCGGAGCTGCATTAATGGTGATCGGATGAATCGTGTTCACTTCAGCGCGCTGCTACTGATTTTTATAGCGCTCAACGGGAGTATTGTCTGATGGAAATTCGATTGGCGAATCCCCGCGGGTTTTGTGCAGGCGTGGATCGCGCAATCGATATCGTCAACCGCGCGCTTGAAGTGTTCGGTGCCCCGATCTATGTGCGCCATGAAGTCGTACACAATAAGTTTGTGGTGGAAGACCTGCGTGCGCGCGGCGCCATCTTTGTAGATGACCTGCATGAGGTCCCTGATAACTGTATTGTTATCTTCAGTGCGCATGGTGTTTCCCAGGCTGTGCGCAATGAGGCTGGACAGCGCTTGCTCAAGGTATTTGATGCTACCTGCCCACTGGTCACCAAAGTGCACGTGGAGGTTGCGGGTTACAGCCTGCAGGGGCGTGAGTGTGTTCTGATAGGCCATCGTGGCCACCCGGAAGTTGAGGGTACCATGGGGCAGTATGACCACAGTGCAGGGGGTGAGATCTATCTGGTGGAAGATGATGAGCAGGCCGCCGCGCTGGTCGTAAAAAACCCAGACAATCTGTCCTATGTCACCCAGACAACACTGTCGATGGATGATACGGCCAGGGTTATCGATATTCTGCGTGCGCGTTACCCCAATATTGAAGGGCCGCGTAAGGACGACATTTGTTATGCGACGCAAAATCGCCAGGACGCCGTAAAAAAACTCGCCGCTGACTGCGATCTGATGTTGGTAGTAGGTTCACCCAATAGCTCCAATTCCAACCGGCTGCGAGAATTGGCAGAACGCATGGGTGCCGAAGCCTATCTGCTCGATGGCGCGGAAGATATTAATCCCGATTGGCTGCTGGGGAAAAAACGCATCGGTGTTACAGCGGGTGCTTCCGCGCCTGAGGTGCTGGTGCAGGAGGTGCTAGACGGTCTCTGTGCGCTCGGTGCCAGTGCCCCGGTGGAGGTCGCCGGTCGGCCAGAGAACGTGACGTTTTCATTGCCGCGCGAACTGCGCATTGCTGTCAGGAATATTTAGCGCTTCTTTTCTCCCTTGGGCAATCCAGTCCATCGAATTACCCCGCTTTTCTGCATATCCAGCCATTAGCTGGCGTTCTGCTGTGACTTTCTTATGCTGGGTCTTCCAAGGAGAAAGACTGTGGACAGGAAGTCACCGCGATACCCCGTTGAGGGTTTTACCCTGATCGAATTGCTGATCGTCACGGTGGTGCTCGCTATTATATTGTCCCTCGCGATTCCGCTGATGCAGCGGCAGATGCACAGTAATCGACTGCATGCCGAGACCAGTCGTTTTTTTGGCGCGATCAACCTGGCGCGCAGCGAGGCTGTTATGAGAAACCAGCCGGTCAGTATTTGTCCGTCATCAATGGCAAAAACGGGAACACCTGAATGCGCTGGCACCTACGCTGACGGTTGGATCGTATTCGCCAACACCGACAAGGATAAGGTCGTAGACGTAGGCGCCGATGAAGTACTGCAGGTGTTCGAAGGCTTGGCTCAGGGTTTTCAGCTCACCAATCGAGACGGTACGCGGGAGGCCTTTGAGTTGATCAACTACCTGCCCGACGGATCGTCCCACAGTATGCGTACGTTGATGTTCTGTCCGCCGAGCCCCTCAGTGGTGCAATCACTGAGCATTGTCCTGAATATTGTTGGTCGCGCGCGTCTGGTGGAGGGGTGGGGTCAATGTCCGGCGGCCTGATCCGCATGCAAGTCGCCAGTAATGTGCGTGGTGAGCGCGCAGCGGAGTCGGCGCAGCCCTATGACGCGCAGCAAGGCGGGGTCGGTATGCTCGAGTTTCTGGTGGCTCTGCTGATCTTTTCATCGGGGATGATGGGCCTGTTGGGCGCGCAACTAGTGGGCAAGAAGGCGAGCTTCGAGGCGAGCCAGCGCTCAGTGGCCGTTACTTTGGCGCGCGATATTGTCGAACGCATGCGCGTAAACCCCGGCCAGCTCGATGCCTATCAGGTGGAGGGTCTTGGCGCAAAAAGCAATCAACCGCAATCGCCGGGTGCTGATTGCGATACGAGTGTATGCAACGTGGCGGAGTTGGCGGCTTTCGATATCTGGCAATGGGAATCACTACTGCGAGGTGCATCTGAGCAGGGTGCGAAAGGGAATGCCGGTGGACTACTCGTGCCTCGCGCGTGTATTACCAGTAGCCACCGTCAGGTGACGGTGACAATCAGTTGGCGTGCCGTATTGTCTGACGGGCCTGTATTGGCTGACCGTTGTAGCGATGAGAGTAGTGATGAGAGTGGCGATGAGGTTTTGCCAGATACTGGGCCGATCGTGCGTCAGCAACTAACGCTTTCCACGTTTGTAGCGAGGCGATGATGAGCCGCAGCGCGGCGCGTTACCCAGCTGTCGCGCTTGTCGGGGGACTGACGCTGGTAGAGCTACTGGTATCCCTGGCGCTTGGTGTGCTGCTCAGTGCCGGTATGGTCAGTGCCTACCTCGGTGCCAAGCGCAATCTGTTCTACGAAGACCAAATAGCGCGCATGCAGGAAAACGGACGCTATGCCATGCGGTTGCTGTCGCGGGAACTGGCAATGTCGGGCTTTTATGGTGGCCTGCCTGCAGGAACCAGGGCGTTGCCGGTTCCGGTCAGCGCTGATTGCAGCGCTGGAAATTGGGCGCTGGACAGCAGCCAACCAATGGATCTGGTGAATGATTATGCAGGGCAATCGCCGCCTATGTCGGTGCATCTCGTCACACTGACCTGCCTTGATCATAGCGCTATCGCGCCGGAGACAGACCTTCTTGCGCTTAAACGCACCGCTGCTGATGCGAGTCTGGATCATGGGGTGCCCGCCGCAAACATGAGCGCTTCGACGGTAGAGCGTTGGTACCTGCGCGCGGACTCTGACAATCGGCCTGAGTGGGTAAAGCTGAGGGCAGCGGACTTATACGACCCCGGGAACACATTGCCATCACTGAGCTACTGGGAAGCGGTAAGCAAGGTCTTTTTTGTCCGCGCGTATGCCAATGACAAGGATGATGGTATCCCCAGCCTTTGCATGGAGACATTGGCAGGGGCCGCAATGACATCGCGCTGCCTGGTGGAAGGGGTAGAGAATTTGCAATTGGAATTTGGTATTGATGCCGACGACGATGGCGTTCCGAACCAGTACACGGCAGCTCCTACGGCGACGGAGATGCAGCAGACCGTCGCTGTGAGAATCCATCTGTTGTTGCGCAGCATCAGTAAGCTGACCGGTCATCACGACGATAAGTCATACCATCTCGGACAAAAGGTTCTAGCTGCAAGGGGCGATGCTTACCTGCGTCGCGTCCTAAGTGCCACCGTCCTTCTGCGCAACCATACAGCTGCAGGCGGGTAATGCGTGCCGAGTTCGGGCCATTATTCACAAAGCGCGCTGCGATTACAGAGTCGGGGTGCCGCACTGCTGCTTGCATTGGTGTTCATGCTGATGTTGGCCATGATCGCAGCGACAGTGATGCAGACCGCGATACTGCAACTGCGCATGGCGGGTAACGATCAGTTTCTGGAAGAAGTGCTGCAAACGGCCCAGGCCATTGCTGACGAGCTCTCGCTCGATGCGGATAATTTCCCTCTATCAGGGCAGGTGGGTGACATTAACTGTCCGCAGCACTTGGAGAATCCCGAGTGCACACGAACCCAGCTGCAGATCCCGGAATCAGCAGACACAACAGAGAGTGTTGTACTGCAGTATCGGGTGACAAGGCGGGAGCCATTGGTGTGGAATGGCTTCCCAATCAGGGAGGCCCAGAGCGCGGTGTCGAGCAGTAGCAGCTTTGACGCAGCGCTGTTTGAAATTGATGTGCGTATCGATGGCAGTGCAGCGCGGCTGGGCAGTGCCCATGTGATTCAGGGCATTGTTGTAAGAGTGCCTGCGATTGATTAGTACGAAAGAAAGGGTGATGCCCTAAGCCCCAAAGTGGCACTTAGGCGGTGAATTGAATGATATAGGGTTGGGACTGTGCGAGGCAGGACGCCGAGCCCAAGCCGACATGGATGTATTTACGGCGGGTCCCAGCCCTATATCATTCAATTTATCGCCGACCCTGAAACACAAGACGGTGCCGTCCAGTGCGGGAGTTATGAACGATGAGATTATTAATCCTGTTGTCGCTGCTCTTGCCGTTTTTATCGGTAAATTCGACGCATGCAGATGATATAGAGGCCTATCTCTACAACGGCGCCGTGGATGGCGTGTATATACACGTTGTAATGGATACAGGAAATGCCGACGTTGACAGCGCACTGTGCACCTATCGCGTCGACTGCGGGCCGCCATTTATGACAGCTGCGGCCCACCAGCACCTTGGGGATATGTACCTTGATGGGCAAGCTGTTACCGCGCCGGGGGTATTCAAGGCGGTGTTGGCGGCAGTACTGGACAACCCGCTACTGGATAGTCTGCAGCTGTCATTGCTTATCTCCAATCATCATGACAACGTTGCGCAAAGCCACGGGCCAGGTGTCGGCGGTGGTACGGTTCTTCGTGGCTATCGGCGCCTGGAGCGGCAGCGCGAATCCTTTCTGACCACACTGAAGGCCGTTCCGGCATTGGCGTCGCCGATGTCTCATGCGTTTCAGCCTGTCGAGACCTACCTTGAGTGGCTACGCTATCTAAGAGGTACCAATGTGGCGCTAGGGCAGAATACAGAGGGAAACTTTGGTAGCCTGGCCCCGACAAGCGCTCCTGTCCCAAATTATGATCAGGCCATTATCGCCGACGGTAAATATCTCACACCTTTATCCGATGCCCAGGCATGTCCGCGGCTTTACTCGATTCTTTTCACACTCGGTTCGCCGTCCAGAGATGGCGATCTCGACGCGGAAATGTCGGCGGAGATCAATTCTCCAGGCATCGATACCTTTGCTGAAATTTTTCGCCACCTGCACGGCAACACGACCGATCTCTTGCCACAGATTGAAGCCGCTGTACCGCTGCTGAACACCTGGGTTGTGACAAGTCGAGGGCGTGCGGGTAATGCGGCCGAATACGCCCTGGCTGCTGGTAGTCGCCTGCTCTATGTGAACGAACCGGTCGAGCTTGAAGGACGTTTGACCCGTGCCCTTGTTGATATTGTGGCAGTGCCGGGCACTTCTCTCGATGCGACTTTTGTCAGGGATGGTTTCCATCGAGGAGCGATGCTGGATACGGTGCTGCTGCCATTTTTTTTGTCGCAGACCGGCGCCAACTGGCCCGGCAACCTGAAAAAATTGAAAATCAAAAGTTCCCCGGAGGGTGGGCCGGGTGGCAGTCTGAACGGTTTTTATGAGGTCATTGACGCGCACGGTAACGCGGCCTTTGAGCCGTCTGGTGATGATAAGGGGCGCTTGCGCTTTGAAGCACTAACGTTATGGACAGATGTCTTAACACTGCCCCCTGGCGGCGGCATAATACCCGACAATGCAGACGGTCCATTCGTGGTGCGCGGAGGCGCGGGGCAGAAGCTGGATGGGTTCGTACGTTACACCGGCGAGGCGCAAGAACCGGTGAGCTATTTTATTGGGGATGCCAACTCTGATGCCCCCGTTGATGGATACGGCCCGAGGCAACTTTTTTACGAGACCGAAGTTGGACTGCAACTAGCGCCACTCGACGCTACACCTTTGACCGCCAATGCGCTCGCTCCGCTGCTGAATGCCGACGCAAGCTTGAGTGAGGCGGCTGTGCTCAATCTGGTCCGATGGGCGAGAGGGCAGGATGTCGATAACGGAAAACCCACCGCGCGGGGCTGGTTGATGGGCCCGGTAATGCACTCACGGCCATTCGCTTTGAACTATGGCGCCACACCCGGTTACAGTGAAGAGAATCCTAATATCCGTGTCCTGTTCGGCAGCGGCGATGGCTTGTTTCACATCTTACAGAACACCGATACCGATGGCCGTGAGTCGGGTCGTGAAGTGTTTGGGTTCTATCCGCGAGAATCATTGGCGGCGACCCGCTGGCGCTATGACGACGTCAGTACCGCCTCGCCGCGGCATTATGGCGTAGACGGTGCGCCAGCAGTACTGCGAGTCGATCGCAATGCCGATGGCACCCTTGATCCAGCAGCCGGCGATGAGGCGCACGTCTACTTTGGCCTTCGTCGTGGCGGTGCTAGCTATTATGCGCTGGATATCAGCGACCCCAATGCAATGCCCAGCCTGTTGTGGAAAATCAGCCATACCGGCGCTGGCGATTTTGATGATCTGGGCTTGACGTTTTCTACGCCGGTAGTGGGCAAGGTGAACTACAGCGGTGTGCCGATGGATGTGGTGATCTTCGCCGGTGGCTATGACGGTGGCTGGACCGAGGACTTTACTGCCAGACGCGGTAAAGACCTTGGTTCCGCCGATGATTCCGTTGGAAATGCGATTTTCATCGTTAACGCGCGCACGGGTGAACTCGTCTGGAAGGCAGCAAGGGGCAATACGGGGGGCCGCTCTAATACCCGATATTTGCATGCAGGACTGGTAGACAGCATACCCTCCACTGTGTCTGTCCTGCGCACACCGGCCGGCATTATTCACCGGGTCTACGTGGGCGATAGTGGTGGTGCACTATGGCGTATTGATTTGCCGCCGAGCCCGGGTAGAAATGCATTTCACCGTCGGGATCACTGGTTCATCAGCAAGCTAGCGGAGTTGGGTTCAGATGCAGCAGAGCCCGGTGGTTCTGAGCGCGATGACAGACGATTTTTTCACGCCCCCGATCTTGTGCAATCCTACGATGTTATCGGCACATTTGATGGGGTGTTGATACAAAGCGGTAATCGCGCAGACCCTAACGAGACGCTAGTCGACAACGCGCTGTTCTATATCAAGGACCGGGAAGTAGCGAGCGGCAGTGCAGTCGTGCATTTAGAAAATGAGGTCAATAGCCCGCCGGGTAGAATTCAGATAGAGGACTTGCTGGATCAATCTATCTGCGTTGAGGGGACGGAGGAGGTAGTCGGTGAAGGTGGCGCTAGCTGCGCCGAGCGCGTCAGCCAAAGCGGCTGGAAGGTGAGATTTGAACAGCCCGGTGAAAAAGGACTTTCCTCGCCTCTCACCGACGGTGGCAGGGTGTTTGCATCGACGTTTATTCCGGGCGCAGCAGCTGCCTGCTCTAGTGGGCAGGGCAAGGGTCGTCTGTATGTGCTGAACCTTGGCAATGCCACTGCTATGGTCAACGGTCAAAGGCACTATGACCTGGGTGATGGCATTCCATCAGGCGCACTGCCTGTTGGTAATGCCATTTTTTTGCCCGGTGGTGGAGTCGATCTCTATGATCTGGATGAAGACGGCGCGCGCGATAACACCCAGTTTCTGCCTAGCCAGGCGCAGACACTGTATCGAACCTACTGGCGGGAACCGGGTATTGATGCCCTGTAAGGGCGAGGCGAGGTTGTTTTGGGCAATAAACCCAACCGAGGTTTCACACTGATAGAGCTCGCGGTAGTGGTCTGTATAGTGGCTGTTCTGCTTATGCTTGCTTTGCCGGCCTACCAGCGGCAACTATGGGAGACACGACGGTATCTTGGGGGAGCAGCGTTGTTGCAGGTGATGGTGCGCCAGGAGCAGTATTTTCTCGAAAACAGGCGTTTTGCAGAAACGCTGACAGAGCTCGCTTACCCGGAGCACCCCTATGCCATCAATTCACAGGGTAGTGCGGTGTCGGCACAAGCACAGAACAGAATTTACCTGATCGAACTGTCAACGCGCGCCAATGCCTATACGTTATCGGCCACGCCACAGTTGGATCAGGCGGGCGATGATCAATGCGGCACCCTGCGTCTAAGCTCCATCGGGGTGAAGCAGGCAAGCGGTGAAGGCACCGATCAGACGTGCTGGTGACGCCCGTTGAGCCTCAATCTTCAATCCTCAATGCCCAGTTTCTTTTGGCGATAGCGAAGGCTGCGGAAAGTGATACCCAGCAGTTTTGCCGTCGCCGTTTTGTTCCAGCGACACTCTTCCAGCGCAGCGCTGATAATTTCTCGCTCGAAGTCTTCAAGATAACCCTCCAGATCACCAAACGCCTCTTTTGCTGCGCGCGCATGAATAGGCCGTCCGACCGCTGGTGACTCAATCGGTGACTCTGCGGCGGCTGTGGCGCTGGAAAACTGTAAATCTTCGGCGACAATTTTCTGACCATCAGACAGTGCCAGAGCCCGCTCAAGCATATTTTCCAGTTCGCGAACATTGCCCGGAAAGCTGTACTTTCCCAGTGCAGCGAGCGCCGATTTATCCAGGTAAGCGACTTTGTCATCCCCCGCGCAAATACGCTTTAGAATGGCAGTGGTCAGCGCAGGCAGATCCTCTAATCTCTCGCGTAGGCTCGGCACCTGCACACCAATGACATTAATACGGTAGTAGAGATCCTGGCGAAAATGTCCAGCCGCTACCTCCTTCTCCAGATCCTTGTGGGTCGCGCTAAGCAGGCGGATATCGGTGCGTTGCTCTGCGCTTGCGCCGACTGGACGGACCGTTTTTTCCTGAATAGCACGCAACAATTTGACCTGCATGGCCAATGGCAGATCTGCCACTTCGTCCAGAAATAATGTGCCACCAGACGCTGCCTGAAACAGGCCAACTTTGTCCTGGCTGGCGCCGGTAAAGCTGCCTTTCATATGCCCGAACAACTCACTCTCCATCAGTTCGGGGGGGATGGCGCCACAATTTACCGCGACGAAAGGACCGTTTGCACGAGCACCATTATTATGAATCAGGCGCGCGACGACTTCTTTTCCGCTGCCGGATTCCCCGTGGATGTGCACCGGCGCCTGGCTGCGTGCCAGCTTGGATATTTGTTGCCGCAACGTTTGAATGGCGGGAGCTGAGCCGATCAGTTCCTGGTCAACAGCGTCCTGAGCGCGGCTTGTATCCCCTTCCAGTTGTAGGGCAGAGCTTACCAGTCGGCGTAAGTTCTCAAGCTCAATGGGTTTGCTGATGAAATCGAACGCCCCTGCTTTAAGCGCCTGAATGGCCGCTTCCACGCTGCCGTGTGCAGTGATCATGGCCACGGGTATATGGGGAAATTCCTGTTGGATATGTTCGACCAAACTGATGCCATTGCCGTCGGGCAGGCGCATGTCGGTCAGGCACAGGTCTGGCCTGATGCGCTTTACCATCTCGCGGGCTTCTCCCAGTGTTGCTGCGCTGTGGGTGACAAGGCCCATGCGGCTGAGGGTGATATCCAGCAACTCTCGGATATCCGGCTCGTCATCGACAATCAAAACACTTTGGCTGGTCATTTACTGCGCTCTTTGTTTCATGGAAATGCGAAAACAGCTTTCGCCCTTTCGAGTCGGACGGTAGTCGAGGTCCGCATTGTTGATCTCACAAAGCTCTTTGCACAGGTACAAGCCCATGCCGCTGCCCACCGCCATAGTGGTAAAAAAGGGCTCAAACAGCTTTGTCAGGTCCGCCGATGGTACGCCATTACCGGCGTCGATAATGTCAAGCTGACATTGATGCAAGGAGGAATCGAGATCGACGTGAATACGCGCAGTTTCTTTGCCTGTTACCAGTTTGCTATGACGCAGCGCATTGTCGAGCAGGTTGGCAATCACTCTCTGCAGATTCTCCGGGTCAAACTCCACCAGCAGTTCTTTATAGTCACAATCAATGGTCACCTGAGCGTCGCGGTTTAATGCGTCGAGATAATCGCCGACGAACTCCGTCAACCAGGGCGCCAATAGCAGGTACTGTGGTTTGGGCGGTTCGCGTCGGGAGATTTGCATCACGCTCTCCACAATTTGATTGACCCGCTCACAGTGACTTTGAATGATATCGGCCATTCGTTTGTCGGGGGCCGACAGATCTTGCGACTCCAGTAGTAACTGTGCAGCGTGACTGATGGCGCCCAGTGGATTACGAATTTCGTGGGCGATACTGGCTGTCAGCCGGCTCAGTGAGTTGAGCTTCAATGACTGGGCATACTGTGTCACTGGGGTGTAGTCCTCGACAAAAACGAGGGACTCGCGATTGGCATTGGGTTGCAGCTCTTTGAAATTGGCGATCACCGGTAAAGTGCCTTCCACAACAATGAAGGGCTTGGCCCTGTGCAGTCCTGAGTCTTTCCAATGCTCAAACTGATACGCGAGTTCCGGGCAGTAGTCCGCCAGTTGTCTGCCCTGTTCGACTGTCACGGGTCGCTCGGGGGCGAGCAGGCTGCTCGCCGCCTTGTTCATAATCCGCACCACCCCCTCATTATTTACCAACAGGATGCCCGTCTGCATGTGTTGGACAATTTGCTCGTTAAGCCGTTGCAGGCTGTACAGGTCGCTGGCACGATTGCGCGCCAGTTCTTCAGCCCGACCCAGCCGATGTGCAATCGGCTGTACCATCAGCGAAACGCCAAAAATCAGCAGCCCCAGAATGCCTGCGGGAAACAGCGAACTGCTATCGAGTACGTCGTGCAGTATAAGCCACACGGTATCCAGCAGAATTGCCATAACGCTTATTGCGGCAATCAGCGTGGCCAGTGTGCGGTTGGTGATCAGTACTGCGCTGGCCGCGACCGTGATAACCAGCAACACGGGCAAGCCGCTAATCATACCGCCGCTGCTGTCCGACAGCAGCGTGATCGCAACGATATCCACCAGGAATACCAGCAGCATCAGCTTCTGGCTTTGATTGAGTCGTGTGGAAAGCGAGCCCACTAACGGGATGCTGGTGGCGAGATAGGCCAGGGCGATGGTGGTGTACATTGCCGGATTCAGTGTGCCAACCAGTTGCCGGGTGTTGGGGCTTACCAGCATGATCAGCAGAACAACAGACAGCAGCGAACGGTAGCCCACGTAGACACGAAACAGCGCCAGGTTCTGGTGGCTCGGAGAGTGAGCATCGGGTTTTGTGAGAATGGCGGGGCGATTCACCGTGCGCAGGCCTTATGACTTTTATGGCTATTTCGACAGAAAGGGATTGTAACAGGTATTGCGTGTTTCAAGGGCTGGCTATAAAGCGCGCTTTTCCGGACAATGGCGGCCTGCCAACCGAGAGCGACAACACGTTCCATGAGTACCCTCAATACCCTCAATATCCTGATGGCCCAGATGAACACCCTCGTGGGTGATTTCGAAGGCAACACACAGAAAGTGATCGAGGCCATGACGGTCGCAGAGCGCGCGCACGATGCGCCGATCGTGGTCTGCCCGGAGCTAACCTTGAGTGGCTATCCACCTGAGGATTTGCTGTTGCGCCCCAGCATCGGACTGCGGGTGAGAGAATCGCTGGACGTCATTTGTGCGTCCATGAACGGCTCGGCTTATCTTGTCATTGGATACCCTTTGCGTATTGACGGCGCGCTGTATAACGCCGCAGGTGTATTGCACCGTGGCAAAATCGTAGCCGAGTACCGCAAACAGAGCCTCCCCAACTATCAGGTGTTTGATGAGAAGCGCTACTTCACGCAGGGTGAGGCGGCGTGTGTTGTCACTATCAATGGCGTCGCAGTGGGCTTGAGTATTTGTGAGGATATCTGGGAGAGGGCGCCGGCGGTTCAGGCGGCAGCTGCCGGCGCGCAATTGTTGCTGAATATCAATTCTTCGCCCTATCATCAGGGCAAGCGACTGGAGCGTTGGGAAACAGTGTCTGCACGTGCCAAAGAGGCGGGCATCCCCATTGTGTATGTCAATCAGGTGGGTGGACAGGATGAGCTGGTGTTTGATGGAGGCTCATTTGCAGTGACTGCCGATGGCACGGTAGCGTCTGCTGCACCGTGTTTTGAAGAGGGCATGTACTGGTTGCAAGCGGATTTTAGTGAGCAACCCGCGACGATTATTGGTCCGGTGCATTCTGCGCCGCCACAGGAATTGCAAGCCACTTGGCAGGCGCTGGTGCTGGGCGTTCGTGATTATGTGAACAAGAATCATTTTCGGGGGGTCGTGCTGGGCCTTTCAGGGGGTGTGGATTCTGCACTGACGCTAGCCATAGCGGTCGAAGCGCTCGGGGCCGATCGAGTGGAGGCCATCATGATGCCGTTTCGCTATACCTCACAGATGAGTGTAGAGGATGCAGCCGAGCAGGCCCGCGTGCAGGGCGTCACACACAAAGTGATATCCATCGAGCCTATCTACGAGGCGTTCATGGCCAGTCTGCAAAGTGAGTTTGCCGGAACCAGGCCCGATACCACAGAAGAGAACCTGCAGGCGCGGTGCCGCGGGGTACTGCTGATGTCTATTTCCAATAAAAAAGGCTTTTTGGTACTGACCACAGGCAACAAGAGTGAGATGGCAGTCGGTTATTCGACACTGTACGGTGATATGGCTGGGGGGTTCGATGTGTTGAAGGATGTCCCCAAAACACTGGTGTTCGCGCTGTGCCATTATCGCAATTCGTTAGGGCCGTGTATCCCGCAGCGGGTGATTGATCGTCCGCCCTCGGCAGAACTGGCGCCCGACCAGAAAGATGAAGACAGCCTGCCGCCCTATGACATTCTGGATCGCATACTGGCGCTCTATATCGAGGAGGATTACAGCGCCGAGGCAATCATCGCGACAGGCATGGATCGCGAGCAGGTAAACAGGGTGTTGCGGCTGGTGGATATGAACGAGTACAAGCGCCGTCAGGCTCCCATCGGAGTGCGTATTACGCGGCGTGGTTTTGGACGTGACAGACGATACCCGATCACCTCGGGTTGGCGCCTGGGGCATTGAGGCAGGGCTAGAAGCCTCTCTTTATCCGCGATCAAATTACCCTCGATCAAACTTCCGGACGGTGGTCGAATTGGGGGGGTTGAGGTGGATCGAACAAGCCCAAAGAAAGTTTGTTGAACCAAGAGCGCTGTTCTCCGTCCAGCGTGTAGTTGCTGACAAACTGGCCGCTCTTATCGAGAGCGGGGTAGTTGGGGAAGTTGGTAGCCAGCACTTCAATGGCTTCCTCGGCCAGATCATTCATGTCGAGGAATATATACCCTTGCGCCATAATCGCCAGCCCGTCAGGGATTGAAGGTGTGCGCTGGAAGTTTTCCACGACATAGCGCGCTCGATTGATGGCCGCGAGGTAGGCGCCGCGGCGCAGGTAGTAGTTAGCGATCATAATTTCATGGCGCGCCAGCAAATTGCGCAGTGAGATCATGCGCGCCTCAGCATCCGCTGCATACGGGCTATTCGGGAATCTGGAGACCAGTTGCGCAAATTCACCGAAGGCTTCTTTGGCTTGTGAGGTATCGCGCTGGGTGGCATCGGTGGGCATAAAACGGGTGAATATGTCCTCATTGGCGGAGTAGGCTGCCAGGCCTTTCATATAGTAGGCGTAGTCCACACTGGGATGCTGCGGGTGCAGCCGGATAAATCGGTCGGCTGCTTCAACGGCCGCCTCATGTTCAAAAGCGTTGTAATAGGCGTAAATGAGTTCCAGTTGTGCCTGTTCAGCGTATTTGCCAAAGGGGTAGCGTGATTCCAGTAGAACCAGGCTCTTGACCGCTAAACTGTAATTATCGCCGCGCAGGTAACGCTGCGCATCTTCATAGATTTGCTGCTCTCCGGCATCTGCTGCAATGTCGGGCAACTCCTCGTTGCCGGAGCAGCCGTAAAGGGTCAGGCTCAAAATAATGAAGAGAATGTATTTCATGGTTCCACCTAATGGCTGGCGCCAGCGTGCTAAAATTGTGCACAGCGCGGGTGCTAGTGCTGACGTATTTAACCACAGGCTGGCTGGCGCATAAACAGGTATCGTAATGAATGACAGGGTGGAACTGCAGGCAAGCGTGCCGCAGGAAATGCACGGTAACAGGCTGGACCAGGTCGCAGCTCAGCTTTTTCCGCAATATTCACGCTCGCGTTTGCAGGAGTGGATCAAAGCTGGCGCCCTCTGCGTCGACGGGCTGCAGTGCCGGCCGCGGGATAAAGTGTCTGAAGGCGCTAGCGTGAGGATTGACGCAGTCCTGCAGGCCGAAGTCGGTTGGCAGGGTCAGGATATGGCACTGGACATCGTCTACGAGGACGACGCCATTCTGGTCGTCAACAAACCGGCTGGTTTGGTGGTGCATCCCGCCGCGGGTCATGCGGAGGGCACGCTGGTCAATGCCCTGCTCGGACATGCGCCCGAACTTGCGCTGTTGCCGCGCGCCGGCATCGTGCATCGGCTGGATATGGAAACCTCGGGTTTGCTGGTCGTGGCAAGATCACTCCCGGCACATCATCACCTGGTGGAGCAGTTACAGGCCCGCACGGTCAAGCGAGAGTATTGTGCACTGTGCATCGGTGCCATGACCGGCGGTGGCACGGTGGATGCGGCCATGGGGCGGCACCCGCGGCAGCGCAAGAAAATGGCGGTTCTCGCCGTTGGTGGCAAAGAGGCCGTCACACATTACCGTCTGGCGCAGCGCTTTGGTCATCACACCCGCATCACGGTGAACCTTGAAACCGGTCGCACGCACCAGATCCGAGTGCACATGGGGCATCGGCACTATCCCCTGATCGGAGATCCTCTCTACGGTGGTCGCCCCCGTATCCCCAAGGGTGCGTCGGATTTGTTGATCAATACCCTGCGGAATTTTCCACGGCAGGCGCTGCACGCTCGCTCGCTGGGTTTTATCCATCCCAACACGCAGGAAAGCGTGCAATTTGAATGTCCGCTGCCGGATGATATCCGCACCCTGATAGCGGTGCTTGAGACGGAAGATCCTCCGCTTGCCAGTGATACCGACCTTTATTGAGCCACACTGGCCGGCCCCGGCCAGTGTACTTGCCCTGAGCACCACGCGGCTGGGAGGTTATAGTAAGGCGCCTTTCGACAGCTTTAATCTGGGCGCCCATGTTGAGGATAACGCCAGCGATGTGGCGCTGAATCGGAAAATATTGTGCCGCGCATTGCCCCCCGAAGCGGCCGTATCCTGGCTATCTCAAGTGCATGGCACGACCGTGGTTGAGGCGCAGCGGGACGCGCCGATGCCGGCTGCAGACGCCCAGTGGAGTCGCACGCCTGGCCTTGCCTGCGCGATATTGACAGCCGACTGCCTGCCGGTGCTGCTGTGTTCTATAAAGGGCGACGTTGTGGCCGCAGCGCACGCGGGTTGGCGCGGTTTACAGGCCGGTGTGCTGGAGGCCACCGTAGCGTCGATGGACACTAACCCGGAGCAACTCATCGCATGGATGGGGCCTGTCATAGGGCCCATTGCCTTTGAAGTGGGCGCCGAAGTCCGCGATACGTTTCTGGCGTCGGCCGAACCCTCTCAGGCCGCTGCCACGGCTGCCTGTTTCGTTCTCTCTGCCGATCACCTCGGACGCTATCTTGCAGATCTGGGCGGCCTTGCCAGAGTGCGGTTGAGGACCCTGGGTGTAACCCGTGTGTTCGGCAGTGGCTGCTGCACTTACAGCGACAGGGCGCGTTTCTTTTCCTATCGCCGTGATGGTCAGACAGGCCGCATGGCTAGCCTGATCCTGTTGCGCTAGATTTTAGTCACCCGCGCAATCTCCTTACTTGAATTGGGGTAATTCACCCCCATTTACTCTAGCAGTGAGCACGCTATGCCTCCGCAGGAGGTGACCAGTGAGGAGACTATCGAATGAGAATGGATAAGTTGACCAACCAGTTACAAACAGCACTGGCAGATGCCCAGTCCCTGGCGTTGGGTAATGACCATAATTTTATTGAGCCGATGCACTTACTGAGTGCGCTGCTGGAGCAGCGCGGTGGGGCCTGCAAGCCGCTACTGCAGAAGGCAGGTGCGGATGTGGCCGACTTGTTAGCCCGCGCTAAATCAGCGGTAGATGCGCTGCCAAAGGTTACCGGCACTGCAGGTGACGTGCATATGTCGAACGATCTCAGCCGCATCCTGAACGTCACCGACAAGTTGGCCCAGCAGGGCGGCGATACCTACATTTCCAGTGAATTGGTGTTGTTAGCAATGCTGGAAAGTAAAACAGCCGCCGGTGAAATAATGAAGGCCAGCGGCGTCAAGCCGCTGGACCTGAAAGCGGCGATCGATGCAGTTCGCGGGGGTGAAGCAGTGGATAATCCCGCGGCCGAGGAATCCCGTCAGGCGCTGGACAAATACACGATTGATCTGACCGAGCGCGCCGAAAAGGGCAAGCTGGATCCAGTAATCGGTCGCGATGATGAGATTCGGCGCACCATTCAGGTATTGCAGCGCCGTACCAAAAATAATCCGGTGTTGATCGGTGAGCCCGGCGTTGGCAAAACGGCCATTATTGAGGGCCTTGCGCAGCGCGTGGTGAACGGTGAAGTACCGGAAAGCATGCGCGGCAAGCGTGTTTTGTCGCTGGATCTCGGCGCGCTGCTGGCTGGGACCAAGTTTCGCGGTGATTTCGAAGAGCGACTCAAGGCCGTGCTCAACGAGCTCTCCAGGCAGGAGGGTCGAGTCATTCTGTTTATCGATGAACTGCATACCATGGTGGGCGCCGGCAAGGCCGAGGGCTCTATGGATGCTGGCAATATGCTAAAGCCTGCACTGGCGCGCGGTGAACTGCATTGCGTCGGTGCGACTACGTTGAACGAATATCGCCAGTACGTGGAGAAAGATGCGGCACTGGAGCGACGCTTCCAGAAAGTATTGGTGGATGAGCCCAATGAGGAAGACACCATCGCCATTTTGCGCGGCCTGAAAGAGCGTTACGAAGTGCACCACGGCGTCGATATCACTGACAGTGCGATTATCGCCGCTGCCAAGTTATCGCAGCGCTACATCACTGATCGCCAGTTGCCCGACAAGGCCATCGACCTGATCGATGAGGCGGCCAGTCGCATTAGGATGGAGATCGATTCCAAGCCGGAGGTGATGGATAAACTGGAACGGCGTCTGATCCAGTTGAAGATTGAGCGCGAGGCGGTAAAGAAAGACAGCGATCCGGCCGCCCAAAAGCAGGTGGAGAGACTCAACGAGGAAATCGAAAAGGTCGGACGGGAGTTCTCCGATCTCGAAGAAATATGGAAGGCAGAGAAAGCCGCTGTGCAGGGAGCGGCACAAATCAAGAGCGATCTGGAGCAGGTCAAGCTGGACCTTGAGGCCGCACGCCGCGTAGGCGATCTCACGCGCATGTCGGAACTGCAATACGGCCGTATTCCGGAGCTGGAGAAGCAACTGCTGATGGCCCAGGAATCGGAGAACACAGAGACTGTACTGCTGCGCAATAAGGTGACCGAGGAGGAAATTGCCGAGGTCGTATCGCGCTGGACGGGAATCCCGGTCTCCAAGATGATGGAGGGTGACCGCGAGAAACTCCTGCGCATGGAATATGCCCTGCGTGAAAGAGTCGTTGGGCAGGACGAGGCTGTTACGGCCGTGTCGGATGCCGTGCGTCGCTCGCGCGCTGGTTTGTCAGATCCCAAGCGCCCCAACGGGTCCTTTCTGTTTTTAGGCCCCACCGGCGTAGGCAAAACCGAACTGTGCAAAGCGCTGGCTGAATTCATGTTTGACAGTGAAGACGCAATGGTGCGCCTTGATATGTCAGAATTTATGGAGAAGCATTCGGTGGCACGATTGATCGGTGCACCACCGGGTTATGTGGGCTATGAAGAGGGTGGCTACCTCACGGAGGCGGTAAGACGCCGGCCCTATTCACTGCTATTGCTGGATGAGGTTGAGAAAGCACATCCGGATGTCTTCAATATTCTGCTGCAAGTACTGGAGGATGGCAGGCTCACCGATGGCCAGGGCCGCACCGTGGATTTTCGCAATACGGTTGTCGTTATGACCTCTAATCTCGGTTCCCACCTTATTCAGGAAATGGCCGGTGAAGACAATTACGAAGCCATGAAAGCAGCAGTGATGGAAGTGGTAGGCACACATTTTCGGCCGGAGTTTATTAACCGCGTGGACGAATCGGTGGTGTTCCATCCGCTGAGTGAAGAGCAGATTCGTGGTATCGCTGTTATTCAATTGCGCAGTCTGCAGGATCGTCTGGCGGAGCGTGAGTTGTCGCTTGAAATCAGTGATGCCTTTATGGATCGTCTGGTCTCAGCAGGCTTTGATCCTGTCTATGGCGCAAGGCCATTGAAGCGCGCGATACAGAAAGAGTTGGAGAATCCGCTGGCGCAGCGCTTGCTGGCGGGCGAATTTCCCCCCGGATGCACCATTACTGCCGACGTAAAAGAAGGCGGTACGGTGTTTAGTGTGACCTAGGGCACGCATTCCAGGCGTTCTAGGCGACGCTTGTGGATGACGTGATCGAGTTAACACATTAAATGGAGATAAAGGGAGTTCGTGATTGACTCCCCGCACGCTATTGAAATAGCCTATATAGGATTCGTCAGTTCTGAAAAAGGCAAACCCACTGAAAGGTGGGGACGCAAAGCAACCGGTCTAAGGGGCGCAAGCCCGATGATAGCGGAGCCGCCGGAATGGAAAGCGACAGCAGTGCGTGCATGGGGTTATGCCCTTCGCCTGCCACAAGTGCCGGAAATGCTCCGACACCCGCCCATCCCCCCGTCTTTGTTATTCGACCGCTTCGATTTGCCGCGCCTGTTCAGGTACTCAAATTGGTGGGGCTTTTTTGAGCCCGCCGAAAGGTAAGGTGAAAGTGGCTATGAAAGCGACCCATTGCGAACACAGGATGCGCGGCAGTGCTTGCGGGAATATCGATTTCAGTCGGGACAGTGGATTCTCAATTATCGAGGTAATGAT
>JBDNIE010000102.1:0-37988 GCA_041688425.1 Halioglobus sp.
GGCTACTCCACCGGCATGACAATCATGTTCTTCCCCATGATTATTATTGCGTGGACCATTGAGCGGATGTCGATTCTGTGGGAGGAAGATGGCCCCAACGAGGTTATGCGGCAGGGTGGCGGCAGCCTGTTGGTGGCAGTGATTGCTTACCTGATGATGCAGACCCCGATTTTTGTGCACCTCACATTCAACTTTCCGGAACTCAATTTGGTGCTGTTGGCCTTTATCCTGGCGATGGGGCAGTACACCGGGTATAAATTGTCGGAATTGCGGCGCTTTCGATCGATGGATGACTAGTGATGGGAAAAGCATGGGTTTCGACCAGGCGCTTGAAGGAATTTGGCATGTTGGGTATGAATTGCCGCAACGTGGACTTCATTAGTCGCTATAACGAACGCAAATTGTTCCCGCTGGTAGACAATAAGCTGAAGACCAAGTTGTTGGCGCAGGAGTACGACGTGCCAACGCCGGCGCTTAAGTTCATCGTGCGTGAGCAGCACGAAATAAGCCATATTGAGCGTGAGTTGGCGGACCTTCCAAGTTTTGCGTTGAAGCCGGCCAAGGGCTCGGGCGGAAAAGGCATACTGGTCATCACCGGACGTCAGGGTGACCAGTTCGTCCGCAGTTCCGGCGCATTGATGGACATTACCGACATCCGTCGTCATATGAGCAATATTCTTGCCGGACTTTATTCACTCGGTGGCTCCGCCGACGTCGCGATCGTCGAGGATCTCATCGCCTTTGACGAGTGCTTTGCGGGCTACTCCTATGAGGGTGTACCGGATATTCGCATCATCGTGTTTCGAGGTTACCCGGTGATGGCTATGTTGCGGCTGGCGACGGCCGCCTCGGACGGCAAGGCCAATCTGCACCAGGGCGCTGTCGGTGTTGGCCTGGCGCTGGACAGCGGGCGCTGCCTTAAGGCCGCCCAGTTTGGTCGGCCGATCAAGCTGCACCCGGATACCGGGCGTCCACTGAGTGACATAAAAATTGAGGGCTGGCGCGATATATTGCTGCTGGCATCACAGTGCTTTGAGATGACTGGCTTGGGCTATATTGGCACCGACATTGTCCTGGATAAAAATGCGGGACCACAACTTCTTGAGTTGAATGCCCGGCCCGGTCTGGCGATCCAGATCACCAATGGGCGGGGTTTGCTGCCGCGACTGCGTCATATCGAGAATATGACCGTGAACCGACGTTTTCGTACTGAGCATCGCGTGGACTACGTTATGCGTCAATTCGCCGAGGTAGACCCCGCGGCGCCGAGCGCGGAATAGCTCGGCATGGCGTCATCGGGCAGCGCAAACGCTATGATGACCACACCTGACGGGTTTGATGAAGCTCTGTTTTTGATCCACGCGGCCAGTGGTGAAATTCTCAACTGCAATGATACTGCAGCCCGTTTACTGGGGGTGTCAGCGCCGGCACCACGGGGTGCTGTTTGGAACCGCGCTATCCTGTGCGACCCTGATTCAGAAAGTATTCTTATGCAGGCATTACAGGCCGGCCGGCGCCTGGTGCTACCTCCTCTTATTTTGCGCCGCGCCAGTGCGCCCGAGGTCGCTGTGGGCGGCCTTCTTTCTCCCCTTGAGCAAGATCATCGGGGTACGGTATTCAGGTTGTTGCTGTGGCCGCTTACGAATCACGATCAACTGGGCATTCCGGATCCTTTTCCCTACTCAGATACACTCGCTGTGTTGGGCGTGGATCAGCTGCGCTATGACCAACACTGGGGCGCGCCGGAAACAGCCCGTCTGATGGCCGACATGCGCGCCAGCCTGCTGGAGATCGTGCGCAGTGGCGACACAGTGGGTCTGCCGAGCGCAACGGCCATATTGGTCATGCTGCGCGACGTGGATATCGAAGGCGCTCGGGATATCTGTCGCGCCCTACTATCGCACCTGCACCGCTTGCACACCCGGCCTGACAGCTTGATCGCGGATGCTCGCATCTGTATCGGCCTCGCGAATCGACAGCCCGATGCAAGCTCTCTGGCAACAGTGTTGAGGGCGAACAACGCCCTGCTGCAGGCGCAGCAGCTCGGCACGTTTGATCCGATTCGTGCGGCCAGTGAAGACGATCGTAAACGGATTATCGGCGCGACCAACCACTACGGTGGAATTTTCAGCGCGCCGCTTGCGGTACTGGTATCAAAGCCCGGCCTAGGCAGCCCCGCAGCGGATATGCCCCCGCCCCAAAAGTCCACACCGCCGGTAGCGCCGATTGAAAAAGATATTGACGGTTACGTAGTTGATAATATGGAGGGCGCGGTCGATCAGGCGATATTCCTCGCGCATCTGGATATCCCGGTTGCAATTATTGGCCCCGCAGGGACCGGCAAAATGTATGTGGCACGTATCATCCACGAGGAATCGGGTGGCGCGAATGACATGCTGGTGCCGGTGGACTGCCGGGAGTTCCGCAGTCGCTCTGCGGCGCATGCGCACATTGCCCGCGAACTAACGCAGGGCGAAGGGAAAACACTGGTGTTTAAGTCGCCGCATCTTATGCACGCAGAGGTGCAGCTCAAACTGGCGAAACAGATCAGCACCCGCACATTGGCTGACGTCAGCCCGCCCCGTTATCTGCCGCAGCTGAAATTGATCGCCCTTTTCCCCGAGCGGTTGGAGATGCTGGTCAGGCGCGGCGAATTGGTCGAACCTTTGGCCAGCGTCTTCGCCGGCTACCCGATCAACGTGCCGCCTATCAAAGACCGCAAGCAGGCGGTACTGCGCTGGGCGCACAAGATTCTTGGTCAGGAGGGGGTGACGCGGGACCGCGATATGAAGGGCTTCACTCCAGATGCTGAGCAGGCCATGCTGCAGTACGACTGGCCCGGCAACATTAGTGAAATGCGCCAGTGCATCCACGATGCGCTGGAAAAAACGGACAAAGACTGGCTTACCCCGGTCGACCTGGGTTTGTTCGCAGGTATTAACGCGGATGGTGCGGCCTACTTGCCTGAGTCCAAGCCTTTTTTAGCGACTGTTGCGATGAGCGAGGGCGAGGATCCCGACTATGTTGCCTCGGCCCAGGAGACATTGCATGTTGCGTTGGGCGAGGCGGTGCACAGCTTGCTGGCGTTGAATATGATTAAGCCTGTCGGGACCTGGCTGGAGGACGACCTGGTGTTGGCCGCGCTGGACCGATATCGTGGCGATCTTCCTCGCACCGGGGAGTTCCTGCATACCAAGCCGCGCAACATCAGTCGGTGGCTGCCAAAAATTGCGTCACGCGAAGACGAGCGCAACAGCAGTGTACTGTGGCAGAAGCCGCGAAGGTTGTTGCGCGAGTGGGTCAGGAAGTCGCCTCAGTTAGAGAGTTCACCGCTGGAGCTGATGGCCGATACCTTGATGGCCCATGTCAATGAGCAGGGGCGCGAGCTGGGTTCTGCGGCACGCGCCAGTATCATGGGTGTATCGACACCAACCTACTTGAAGCGGTGTAAAGACGTTGCACGCAACTGAGAGATTGAGGACGGAGCATGGCGGAAAAGACCACCAGTAATCGTGCCGGGGGACGGAAGTCTGGCGCCGGGCCCCGCGTGGCGAAAACCGTGGACGATTATGCGCGTGCATTCGAACAAGCGATGGACAATGAGTTGCCTATCAGTCTGGGGTTTTCTGCGCGTCTGAATATGCTATGGGACCTCGCCGGAGCGGCGCCACCCCAGACGGAAGGGCGTGTTATCAGTGTGCTGGGCATCAACCGCGATTGGCGCGAATCGGATGTGCGCAAGTGGCTGCAAAAAGACGTGCTGCCCCCGCGCATTGACCTGCACAACATGGTGAAATTTCTGGTCGCCGAGTTGGGTACGGGCCAGGATGTGCGCCGCTGGGAGGCGTTTCTTATTTACGGTTCTCCCATCGTCTCGTCCCCGGTGAACCAAACCTTGTATCGCGAGGACCAGACCCGTCGCGAAATCGCCTCCACTATTTTTGCGCAGATCACCGATGAATACGGTATACCGCCGTCCGCGTACGAGGCCGATCAGGTTTTCCAGCGTTGCCTGACCCTCATGCACAAGTTCAATATCTACGAACTGCGTGATTTTCAGGCAGGCCATCTCGAGCCATTCAAGAGCTACATGTTTCCGGGTGCGTGACGGGGCTCCTGTTATCGGTCTGATGTTGGCCGGCGTCGCACGGGACGCGGTGGTTGTGGCTTTGTCACACGCCGGATATGACGTGCAGATCGCTGTTAATATAGACCGAGCGCGGGCGTTGGTCGCGCGGCATACGGTCGATGCGTGGATCTTTGATGCCCGCGCCGAGGATGCGCTGGAACTGCTAATGCCCAGCGGATCCTTTCTGCTGCCCGCAGACAATATCCCGGACCCACCTGCAACGCCCGTCATGCTGGCATGGGTCGAAAGTTTGATGACACAACTGGAAGTGGTTCTGTGCAGCGGTGCGCGTGACGACCCCAGCGCGACTAATCGCTGGAGCGAGGTTCGCGGAGTTTGGCTGCTGGCGGGTTCTGCCGGTGCAACGTCAGCCATTCAAGCGTTTCTAAACACGTTTGTGCAGCCACCCCCGGTGGCGTTTCTTTATGCACAGCATCTCGATCCGGCGCAGCAGCGCCAGTTGCAGCGTTTTACCGTTGAAAACCCGTTATTTTCCCTGCACAGCTCTGAGAGTGTGCAGGCGCTGCAGCCTTCAAGATTGGTTATGGTGTCGCCGCGCCGCAGCATGCTGGTGACTGAATTTGGTCAGCTGAGCAGTGCTCGTGGCGCTTGGGAGGGACAGCACACGCCCGATATCAATGAGTTACTGGTGATCTTGAGTGCAGTAAAACTGCCATCTCCCGGCGTTATCATCTTCAGTGGTATGGGAGACGACGCCGCGGCAGCACTGCCGGTCTTCGCCGCTGCCGGTGGGCGCATATGGGCACAATCGCCTGCCAGTGCAATCTGTCCCGCTATGCCTCAGGCGGCCATCGACAGCGGATTAGTGCAAAGGTCTGACGACCCAGAAGCATTGGCGAGGGCAATTGAGGATCTTTATGAGCCTTGTTGACCTCGCTAGCTCGCAAAAAACAACTGCGTCACACTTTTAGAGATACTAGAAAGACTTAGGATTGTTTGTCTGCGTTCGATAAAAAACTATAATAATCAATATCATATGAGGCTTTTTTGAGAGATCCTGACGATCTCACTCCCGCAGCACGTTGGATTTCTGCAGAAATCTACAGTTTTCACTTGCCGCTTTTTGTTGGTATGGAAATACTGTACTGCCATAACCCAGCGGCATAACTAATCAGGATGCGAGAGAGTTCATGAACAACGAAACCGATCAATTTGATATCAGCGGTATAAAAATCGCCGTCATCGATGACGCCAAAACCATTCGCATGATGATGTCGCATACGCTGCGCGGCATGGGCTGTGAAGTGGAGTGTGCCGAGGATGGTTACAAGGCATTGGGCATGTTGCGCCGTTTCAAGCCCGACCTGATATTTCTCGACATCACCATGCCCGAACTTGACGGCTACCAAACCTGCACTTTGATCCGCAACGCTGAGGATACGCGGCGCACGCCGGTGGTGATGTTGTCCTCTTCAGACGGCATTTTTGACATCGCCAAGGGGCGTGCGCGGGGAGCCACAGCGCACGTCACCAAAATTCCGCCAGAAAGTGTCCTGCGCGAATTGATCTACAACCATACCCTCAGGCAGGCGGCCGCCTAGCCGTGAGTATTACCGCACTGCAGTCATTGGAATTGCTGGAACGCATGCACGCTTACGACAGCGTGTCGCCGCCTGAAGCTGCGGCACTCCCTCTGACCTGGGTGGGCAGCTCGTTGGGCATTGCGGGTGTCCCGGTGCTGGTCGGTGCCGGCGATATGGAAGAGATTATTGAAACACCGGCTGTCACCACAATCCCTGGCACCAAGCCCTGGGTGCTGGGTGTAGCTGCTTATAAAGGCGGTTTTCTGCCCATTTTTAGCGGGGATGTGCTGTTTCGTAAGCGTCCATACATCGGTCGGCTGCGCGATTACTGCATGGTCATACGCCGTCCGGGCATGTATTTCGGACTGACTCTGAGTCATGTCCAGCGCGATCTACGTTTCCGCATCGAGCAGCGGGTTATGGATTATGCGTTTGATCCCGATTTTGCCGGGTATGCCCTTGGAGGCTTTGAGTACAAGGGGGAGTTTCTGGCGGTTCTTGATATCAACAAGCTGGTGGCGGATGAGGAATTATCCAATGCAGCCGCCTCGAGAGTTTCTTCAATTAAGGGGAAAGGTAATGAGTAAGACATTGAAATTGGGTGTTCCCAATCTATGGCTGGCCGTAATGGCTTTGGGTGGTCTTGGCTGTCTGGCGGGGATTGCATACGCCCTTTTCAGGACACAAGTGGAGACCGGCACATTGATGGTGCTGATCGGGGCTCCCGTCGTTCTGGGGATGGCTCTGTTGGGTTACCGCGGACAACGCCAGCGAGTGGAGTACACCGAGAAGGGTGTTGCCGAGATCAATAGCGCGCTGGTCAAGATTGCTGAAGGAGACCTCACTGTGCGGGTGTCAGAAGACAACACCGTAACCCGCGATATAGCGCGCGAGATTAACGCCTCGACCCAGCGCCAGCGTGAGCTCATTCGCAATATCAAGACGCCGTTCAAGATCTCCACTGAAGGCATCACCAAAATCGGTGTGATTGCAGAAGGGCAGGTAGATAAAGGGCGAGAGTTGACGCGCTCGGTGGTGGAGTCAACCACCGCCGCGACCGAAATGGTCCGTACCAGCGAGGAGATCAAGAAGTCTACCGCTGAGGCAGCACAAACATCTGAGCGCAATAGACAGCGTGTCGCGCAGGGCTATGAGCTGACCAAGGATATGTCCAAGGCCTCGGCCGATGTGCGTGAGTCGGTGCAGGAGACATCTAAATCTGCCAAGCGCCAGGGTGAACTTATTCAGTCGGTGACGGCGGCGGCGGAATACATTCAGGCACTTAACACCAAGATTTCGGTGGTGGCGATCAACACCCGCATTGAGGCAGAAAAAGCGGGTGAGCACGGACGTCCTTTTCTGGGCATTGCTGAGGCGATCGGTGACCTGATGCGTGAAGCCGAAGAGGAGGGTCGCAAGATTATTTCCCAGGTGCGGATGTTGCAAAACCTGTCGGCCGACAACCTGTCTAGCATGGAAAATACGGTCGGTACCGTGGTCACAATACTGGAGTATATCGACCGCCTTGATAGCTCGCTGGAGGAGATCAATGCAGGATCCTCTGCCATTACCAAGATCATCACCTCGGTGGATGACGCAGCGGGACAGTCGGCGACCACCGCGCGCCATATGAATAGTTCAATGGATGCGATTCGTGAGCGCAATCTGGATATCAGTGAATACAGCGAGTCCACTTTGGTGGGCGTCAGTAGCCTGAAAGCCTCGATGCGCGACGTCGCGGAAAGCCTCAGTCAGTTCAGGATTGAAACAGTCAGCGACGCCGAGCGCACGATGGCCGCTATTGAAGACCTGAAAAATATACAGGGCTCAAAAAAGGTGTATCGCGAGGATGAAATGTCGGCCCTGGAACACGCTAGAGTTGCGCAGGTTTCTGTGTGAAAGCAGCGTTTGCCACTCGCGGCCCCCAACTGCAGCGCGGCCAACTCGGCTTGCTGATGCAGAAGCTGCATAGCTATGCGGGGATCAGGATAGACAGCACGCACAATGTGATTGCGGGATCTATCCAGGCGCGAATGGCGTATCTGGGCCATGCCGACCTACAGAGTTATTTGGCGATGTTTGATGACAGTATCAACGCGCGTGCGGAATGGTTGGCACTGATAGACCTGCTGACCGTAAAGGAGACTCGATTCTTTCGTCAGCCGGATGCATACACATGCCTGCAGCAGTATGTCGATGAATTGCTGGCCGGGGGCTCTGCGCCGAGTGAGCTGGCGTTCTGGAGTGCAGGTTGCTCGCATGGCCAGGAGCTCTACTCCATGGCTATGGTGGTGGAAAGCGTTGCGTCGCAACATGCGCCCTGGTTGCAGTGGCATGGTATTGGTACCGACATCAGCTTCAGCGCTATTGCCCATGCCCAACAGGGGATCTACCCGGAAGAGGCGATGCAGTTTATTCCCGCCGAGTATTGCGAAAGCTACATGGATCACAAATTGGGCGGCCGACGTAAGGTGACGGAGGATATTCGCGCCAGAACGCATTTTTTTCACAGCAATTTGCTGCATGTAGACAGCGCCCCCGTTACCGACTTCAACATTATATTCTGCCAGAACACGTTGATCTACTTCGAGCGAGATCGGCAGCGCTGGATTATTGATCAACTGGTGGATCGGCTGCGTGTTGGCGGCCTGCTGATTCTGGGTGCCGGCGAGGATGTGTCCTGGCTGCATCAGAGCGTCTCTCGGCTGCAGTGGCCGGGCGTATGTGCCTATAAGAAAACAGGAGATTGAGCGAGTGAATAAGAAACCGGACATAGTGTCTCTCAAATGGGTGATTGGGTTGATTAATGCCCAGGCCGATGCCGCCGAGACAGCACTGGTTGAGTACGGACAAGATCCCTCGCAGAAGCAGGCGCTGCTGCGTTGTATGTGGTCGGTACACCAGATTACGTCAACACTCAGGGCTTTGGGTATGCGTAAGGCGGAGATGTTGACGCTGGAAATGGAGCGTTCGCTTAACTTCCTGTACAAAGACAAAGTCATCGGTGAGCGCCGCAAGTTGGCAATGGGCGGATTGATGCAGGCGCTGAAGATTATTCCTGCCTATTTGGAACATACTCAGAACCAGCGTGTGGATACAGGCTGTGGTTTAGAGCAGTTCGTCAATGACTTACGCCGCTGGGTGGGGGAGAGGCCGCGGCCCAGAGCCTTCTTCTTCCATCTGGATATCGATCCTGATGCCGGTATTAGTCGCAGTGCTGTTCCTGCCGCCGATGAAGAAATCAGGAGTCGCGCTAATGTCATGCTCGCCCTGTATCTGGAAATGGCAAAGCAGGCACTGCGCAAACGCAATGTCAGCGAAAGCATGAAAACCGTGGCGCGTATCGCCCGAAAAATGCAAATGCTGGTCGCCGGTACTGAGCAGGAGCGCTTCTGGTTCACCATAGTGGGTCTGTGCGAGGGCATTGCCGGCGGCCTGATCGTGCCGGATGAATGTATTGCGCAGATCTTTAAGGCGGGTGCCTTTGCCATCAAGTTCGCACGTGAGAATGGCGCTGCAGTTGATGAGACCATAGATTACGACAGTTACGTGCAGCAAATGCTCTACTACATTGCGTCCTGTCGTTCCAAGCCCGTGCATATAGCGGGCATTCGTGATGCGTTTGGGGTCACTGATAACACCATCAGTGATGCCAGCCAGGGCCTTGTGCACAGTGACGCCATCATTATTGCTTTGAACGGCGCGTTGCAGCACCTTAACAATGCCGTGGATTACTTGATGACGCACGATCTGGTGCAAGTCGCCAGACAGAAGCCTGAAGAGCATGACACCAGTGTGCTGGAAGCCGTGGAAGCGGCCGAGCAGCGCCTGGAGGCCGCAGGGCAGTTACTGCATGCGGACTCTCTGAAGAAAGTACAGCAGCAATTGCGACAGTTCTTTAATGGCAAGGTCATCGACGACTTGCACAAGGTTGCAGGGGGTGTACGCGCTATCACCCTTGGAATTACCGATGTCAAAACCGACATCGAGCATAAACTGGCTCATGGGCTTAACAGTTCCTATGCGGGTAAAGATTTTGAGTTGCGAGAGAGTATAGCGACAGCCACGTTCCGACAGATGGGGTTAGTGGAGAACTATCTGCACCAGATCCTCAGGCGCAAGGCGCTGAAAAGTGCGCTCGACAAGAAGCCGCTGGATACCGTCAGTGTGTTGCGGCTGACCACGGCGCTGCAGCGTCATCTGAACAAAACCGACCAGGGTCACGAAGAGTTACGCCAGGCGATCAGGGATGCCGACAACGGTGATCCTGATCTGGATCTGCTCTACGCGCTTGCTGTAGATTTTCTTGACCGACTGGAGTCTGTTCCCGATCGCAAAGCAATCAGCGACTCGCTACAACTTCTCAGTGAGATTACCGGAGCATTGCTTTTCGCGGGCATGGAGCGCGAGGGCGCCGTGATGGAACAGTGCCATCAGTGGCTTGCAGCGGCGAGTGATGCAGGCAGCGTGCGTGAGGATGATGCCTTTGGGTGTTTCGCCGATGCCTTCGCGCAGATCGAAATGCACTTACAGCGCTCCATTGTTGATCCGCTGGATGACACTTCGCACATACTGGCTTTGGCTGAGCAGCGCGCCCGTGAACTGGAAATAGCAATCGGCAACCTGTCTCCCGGAAGAAAGATGGTCGGAATCATGTCCTCGGCAGACGCCGTTGAAGTACAGCAAGACATGTTGGTATATGACATTGAAATCCCATTGGAATTTCGTGACGTGTTTATTGAAGAGTCCGAGGAAATGGTGGTTGAGTTGAGTAAGCTGACTATGGATTGGCTGCAAGACCCGGCAAACAACCAGGTGTTGCGCGATATTCGGCGTCACTTTCATACCTTCAAAGGCAATGGTCGAGCGGTCGGTGCCAATGTCCTCGGCGAACTCGGCTGGGCCGCACAGGATATGCTCGACCGTTCGCTTGATGGTGAGCTTACACCCAATGAGGAAGTGCAGGCCTTGGTGAACGACGTAGTAAATGCCCTTCCCGATTTGGTTCGATCCTACAGTGACGCAAGCGGACCGGATGTCGGACGCATTCGAGAACTGACCAATGCCTGTTTCCTGGTGGCGGCGTCTGGCAGTGCGAAGAAACAAGGGGATTCACCCGAGATCACTGCTGTGATCGGCGCAACGGGTGGCCTGGCAGATAATCTGGTTGCTGAGACAACGCTGACACACTGATGCGGCGGCGTAAAACGCCGGCTGGACGGGGAGAATGACGGTGCATACTGATAAAAATCTGGACAATTTGAGCCTTATGGAGGCTGCAGATTTGGAAGAGAGTGATCAGGAGAAGAGCCTGCGATGGCTGCTGGAGATGGATCTCTCCGAGCCAGAAGAGAAGCTATTTACTGTCTCCGGCAACGACTACCTTGATGCTGGTCTTTCGGCGTTCGAGGCAGAGGTGGCGGGTCGGCCTTTGGTCAGGGGCAATGCCGGACGTGATGATCTGGCGAGTTATGTTGAGGAGGAGATCGTCATGTCCTCCGCAGGATCAGGCGCAGACATCTACAATCAGCAGAAAGGTTCAGCGGCCGTCGAGTCTGTCCGCGATGCGCGCCGAGAGGCAATGACCGTTGATTTTTCACTCCGGCCAGAACACGGGCAGCCCGCTCTGCGTGGCCACGTGGAGGAGGGGGCAGACATCCTCGGTCTGGACGGTGATGACGATATAGGCGAGAAATTTGTCTCTATCAAGCGTGTGAAAACGCAGCTGGGCGGCAACATCGAGCACTCTGGGTCTAAACGCATGACACGAGAGATCGGTGATTCTTTCTTGCAGGCCGTTGATACCTCGCGACCGCCGTTCGAACACATCGGCCTAGTAAGTGATGCTGGCGCCGGCATTGAAATTGAAAATGAAATTGAAAACGAAGAGGTGCTCCTTGCTGCTCCGGATTATGCCAATGTTCGGGATTTTGCAGCGACCATACCGCCGTCAGCCGATGACGATGAGTTCGATGGATATCTGCTGGCCGGAGGTCACCTGCCTGAGGGCAATTCCGATCCGGAAGAACTGGTCTTGCAGCCTTCGGAGGGCGTGATCGCGGTCGATCCGTCAACCGACACCACCATTGACTACCATGAAGACTTCCGGGGTATGGCAGGGTTTGAAGAGAATTCCGCCAGTACTATCGCAGCGGTAATTACGCCGATAATGGAGGCGATTTCCGGCGCAGTGCAGGTGCGGCTGCAAGACCTGGCCTGCGCCGCCGATGCGGTTGTTGTCGATGTCAGGATCGGGTCTGATGAGCAAGCTGTCAGGCAGTGTGTTGCACAGGGTTACGCGCCCGCTACCGCAGTGTGTCCGCAGTTGCCGCAGCCACTGGTCGCAGTGAGTGCAGCAATACGCGATTCCATCTACGTTAGATTTTGGAATACGCAGTTAAACACGAGCTGGAACGCGCTATTTGGCCTGGACTTTGTCGCGTCGGTGGAGCCCGTCGATGGCTCCGTGGAACACTCTGTTGAATACTCTATCGAAAAGCCGGATGAGATGTGCTCAGCAACCGCGTCATTCGAGCCAGATTTTTCGGATGCTCTAGTCGCTGAGAATACAGTATTGGCAGAGAGCGCAATTGTGCCTGAGGCTATGCTGGTTGACGGTTTCGGCGAAGACTTGTTCGACGACGGTTTTGCAGATGATTTCTCTGCGCAATTGCCTGACGCCGGCGCTGTGGCTGCCTATGATATAGAAGCCGTCTTCGCCGATCTGTCGCAGTTTCAGGAAAGTCCCGATGAGATTTGCGGCGTCGGTTTTGATGCGTTCGAAAGCCACGATGCAGAGACCTCAGTGACTGAACCTGAGCAGGCTGTGCCAGCGCAAACTCTGGTCGGGGATCCGGCGTTTTTAGCAGAGCATACGGCGGAGAATGGATGCTCGATGCAAGAGGCCGAGGCGGTACCCTCTAGGCAGTTCTCCACGCAGCCCTCCGCGCAGCCTCTACAGGATAAGTCGCAAACGGGTATACAAGACACCGATGCCAGCGCCTTCGATGGGACGTGTCTGGACGGATTCGTCCCCGATTACATTACCTTCAGCTACTCCACCCAGAGTAATAACGAAATTTTCACGGATTTTGTGGATGCCTTTATTGAAGAGGGCTCTGCCGAGGTCGAGAAGCTTGAAAACGAAGTGGGTGAATGGGAAAAGAGCGTAGCCAGCGAGCCGTTATTCGCCAAAGTGTCGCGCACCTTGCATACGATCAAGGGCATTGCCAAGGGTGTGGGCCTGCATCGTCTTGGTACTCTTGTCCACAATTTCGAAACACTGCTTGAAAAAATGCCCAGGCCCAATGCCGGGCAGGAGCAGGCGTACTTTCGAATAGTGAATGCCTGGCTGGATGCCCTGGTACGAGGCGTTGGACATGTTTCGGATCTTCGCGCCGATATCGCCAGCGAATTTCCAGTACCTGTTGGTTCAAATGCGACCCCGCAACAGGTCGAAGAATCTGTCGAGCTTCCCGAAACAGAGGATGCTGCGTTGCGTCAAGTGGCAGCAAAAGTCATCAGTGAAGAGTTCAAGCCCGCTATGGTCTCGGCGCTGGAGAAGAAACGTGATCAGCAGCTGGCAGACGAGGGCGCCAAAGCGCTTGCGGCTCAGCAGTCGGTTCGTATTACTTCGGAGAAGCTGGATCACCTGTTGAACCTGACCAGTCAGGCGCAACAGCTTGGCGTGCGTGCCTCGCAGAATACGAAGCGCAGTAAGCGTTCTTCAGCGGAGTTGCAGGCGCGCCTTTCATCCGTACGTACGCATATCAGGAAGATCGCCGACCGTGCATTGCTCGATGTGAATGCGCGGCCCGGTAGCGCAAGCCAGGACATGGACGCTTTGGAGATGGATCAGTACTCGGAGCTGCAGGAGGCGGCTAACATTTTGCGTGAAGGGGTCGAGGATCTGGCGGATCTGGTAGAAGTTGTCAGTCGCCAGAATATGCAGATCGAGACGTTGTTAAAACAGCAGTCCTCAGTGATTTCGGGTATCTCGTCATCTATCCAGGGCGCCAGAGTGGTGCCAGTGTCGCGACTCATGCCGGGCTTGCGCCGCATCGTGCGCACCGTGAGTACAGATCTTGGCAAGATAGTGTCATTCAAGGCCCTGAATGAAACCGGCGCACTTGATCGTGATCACTACGCGCGCTTGCAAGTGGTGTTGGAGCATATGGTACGAAATGCCCTCGATCACGGTATCGAAACGCCCGAGGAAAGAATGTCGATGGGCAAGCCCACCGCTGGCCGTATTACCATCGATGTGCGCAAGTCCGGTGGCGATTATCTGATCCGGTTGGCCGACGATGGCAGGGGGATAGACCCCGATGCGATTCGCGAGTCGGCTTATGAGAAAGGTCTGGATGTGGATGTCGATGCACTCAGCGATGAGGAAGCTATCCGGCTCATATTCCACAAGGGATTCTCAACGGCCACTGCCGTGAGCGAAATATCTGGCCGCGGTGTTGGCATGGATATTGTGCTGACGGAACTGCAGCAGATTGGCGGTGATGTGCAGATACAATCAACGATTGGTCTTGGTACAGCATTTGAAGTGCGGATTCCCAGTAATGTCTCGGTCAACGGCGCACTGCTGGTGCGAGCCGCGGGGGAGTCATACGCTATTCCCTTGAACGGCCTGGTGGCGGTAGAGCAGGTTCCTGTTGAGGACTTTTTTGCCGCTATCGAAGATCGCGGTACGGTGTCGGTGTCTGACCTGCCGTGTGAGCCCACCTATTTGGCCACCTTGTGCCAGGGTCTGGGGTTGCCCGATCGCAGCATCTGGGGAAAGTATGTTCCGGTGATTGTTGCTGGATCGGCAGATCGCTACATGGCCATCGCCATCGACACCCTTGAAGAGGCACTGGAGCTGGTGGTGCGGTCTCTGGGCTCGCAATTTTCGACTGTGCCTGGTCTTGCGGGAGCGGCGACAACGGCAGAAGGCGAGGCTATTGTCGCGCTGGATCTCAACCTGATGGTGAGTGTTGCGGGTGCTGACGGGATTGCGCCGGTGTCTGCCCGTCAGTCGAAAGTGGAAACGCTGATGGCGCTTGTTGTGGACGACTCCAGGACCCAGCGCATGGTGGCTACGAGTCAGCTCGATACAGTGGGAGTGGAGACAGTCACGGCAGAAAATGGCCTGGTGGCGATAGATTTGCTCAACGCCACTCATCGCTTGCCCGATATTATATTACTCGACGTGGAAATGCCGGTTAAGGATGGCATACAAACGCTGCGTGAGATCCGTAAATCAAAGCGCTATGGCCACCTGCCTGTGATCATGGTGACTTCTCGTACGGGTGCCAAGCACCGCGCTCTGGCCAGCGAGGCCGGTTGCAGCGCCTACATGGGTAAACCCTTTAACTTCCCGGAGTTGGTCAGACAGATCAACGAACTGACCGGGCACGATCTGCAATTGTCCTGAGGATTGATGATGAGTGATAACCCGAAACACTGGTGCGTACTTATCCCGTGCTCTGGCACGGAAACCTGGGCCGTGCCGCAAAACTGCCTCGCCGAAATTGTGACCTTGCACACGGACGCGCTGTCGCCACCGCAGGTGGTGTCCTGGCGCGACCGAATCGTGCCAGTGCTGGATTTGGGCAGCGAGGATGGATCGCTTTGGCAGCAACCGGCGCGTGATGCTGGACTCGTAGCCATTTTTCTCGGATTGAAAGGCGAGGGCTGTGAGTATTGGGCGTTGGCTATACGGGGCAAAGGATTGCGAGTGGTCGGTCTGGAGCCTGATGCCGTGGTAGACGCGCCTCAGGACGTGCAGAAGCATGCCACTGCCGCATTCAGGTTCGATGACGTACTCTGCCAGGTCCCTGATCTGGACAGCTTTCAGAAACAAATCGCCGCCAGCCTGATGGTTGCGTGACGCAATTATGGAGACTAAGTCCTTGCAGTTAGATGAAATAGTAAATTGGATTGATTCGGCTTTTGGGGAGGTAACCCCCAATATTGCGCAGGCCGAGGTCGATGTGCTCCGGCAGATTTTTGGCGATTCTGGCTACCAGCGCTACCTGCAGGACCAGACAAACCGCCGTATTATTCGCGATTATCTCACCAATGCCGTGGTTTTGGGCGAGATCACCGAGGGCGGGCTGGCGGCCTTCGCGTCGCAGTTGGTGTCGGAGGAGAGCCGCGCTGCTCTCGCGCTGTTTATGTTGATGAGTTCGATCGAGGAAGCGAGAGATTTGCCGCTCCTGAGTGGTGATATGGAGATGCTAAAACCGCTTCAGCCGGTGCCCCCTGCCCGTGCTCATATCAAGCTCGTTCCCAATTAGAGTGGTAGCCGACTCGGGGCCTAGGGCGAACGCTGGCAGTGGCAAGGGTGCTGAAAGCGTATGAAGATGCCCCTCTTCGTATAAAAAATTGGCATATAGTCTAATTAATCACGTCTAAATTAGTAAAATGTAAAAATAATGGCTTATTATTCGCCCTATATTTAAATTTGTATAAAAAATGGCAGTTTGCGCATTGCTGTCATATCCCCCCCGACTTATAACTGGGCTGTCACCGCGCACTCGCGGGTGACCCTTCAAGGGTGTTGCCGGTTCGTTTAACCGAGCAACAGGACTTTGGGGGAGACACAACCAGAATCGAAAAAAGATCGACGGGGTGAGCCAATGTTGACAATAACACCAACAGCAGTAATGGAGAGGGTCCCGGCAGAGGGACCCGAAGTGTTCGCGGTAATTGGGGGCAAGAAAGTGTTTCTGCCTGCGGACGCCAGATATGTGATGCAGGATAGGCGCGGGCTTTGGTACTACAGCTCGCGCAAGCCGCGTCCAAAGGAGGGAGACTGGACGCCTAACAAGACCAGTATCGCCTGCTTGACAGAGCGGGGCTACGTGCGCGCCCTGAAAACCGACACCGTGCAGCAGTGGCTGGACACCTGCCAGCGCACCGTGCGCATGGTGCGCTCTAATGATGGCCACGGCCGTCGTCCCTCTGAAGACTAAAGCCACCGCAATGCACTGAGTGAGCGTTTGCTGGCGCCAGTGCAGCTTCTGCGTGGTACTGGCAGCCGCCTGGGCGGTTCGGCGGAGGGCTGGCCAAGGACTTGCCGACCATGCTTCTTTGAGTCATGGCGGGTTTTACATCCCATAAGTTGGTTAGACTGTGCCCATCGACTGCGGCTTTGTTAGACTGTGCCCATCGCCTGCGGCATTGCTCCTACCATGACTAACACTGCTCCTGATATAGCGCCCACATCCCCCGCCGAGTCCGCGCGCCTGATGCGCCTTGCGACCTACGCTTCATTCAGCGTCGCCATTACGCTGGTACTGGCGAAAACGTTTGCCTGGGCGGCCACAGACTCCGTAGTTCTGCTCGCTACCCTGATCGATTCTACATTGGACGCAGTGGCATCACTGGTTACCCTTTTTGCAGTGCGCCAAGCTGTAGCACCGCCGGACAAGGAGCACCGCTTTGGTCACGGTAAGGCGGAGGCTCTGGCGGGCCTGGGGCAGTCGGCCTTTATTGCCGGGTCTGCGGGATTTCTGTTGCTCGAGTCTGGCCGGCGCTTGCTCCATCCGGTTCCAATGGAATCCTATGGTCCAAGCCTCATTGTTATGGGGTTCTCGATTGCCCTGACGCTGGCACTGATGCTCTTTCAACGCCATGTGATTCGAAAAACAAACTCCACTGCAATCAAGGCAGACGCGCTGCATTACCGCACCGACTTTATGGTCAATGGCTCTGTGATTGTCGCATTGTTACTGGCAATAGAAGGCTGGCCAGGTTTTGATGCGCTGTTCGCCATCGGTATTGCGATCTATATTTTATACAGCTCCTGGGAAATTGTGCGGCAGTCGCTGGATGATTTGATGGACCGTGAACTGCCCGACGAAGAGCGCGACGCTATCAAGCGCATTGCACTGGCAAATGCAGACGTTCGCGATCTGCATGACCTGCGCTCCCGTCGTTCGGGGATCGCGACGTTCATACAGTTGCATCTCGAAGTCGATGATAAGCTCTCAATTCTGCAAGCCCACAAGATCTCGGACGAGGTAGAGCGGGCCTTGCAGCAGGCCTATCCCAACGCCGAAATCATTATCCATGTCGACCCATCGTCTGTGGTGGCTGATGAGCCCGTGCCGGGCTATTTGCGTTGACCGGATGGGCGCTTATAAATGTAATTTCTCGCCGGACTTGAAGCTCCTGTAAGAGCCATCCGATCTTGACCCTAAGCACATTCCGAACCTTAAAGACCGCAGCTTTTTTCTGTTAATAGTACACATTCAAAGGTCGATAAAATCTCGTATAGTCTGCCGTGCGGGAGCTTTTTGAGCGGTATTCTCGTGGCACTCGAAATTGAATAATAAATGGAGCGCACCATGTCAAAATACTTTATCCATAGGGCCCTGCCGCTGACCGTGATGCTGGCATCCAGCCTAGTAGCAAGCACTGCCGTGGCGCAGTTGGAAGAGGTCATCGTTACAGCACAAAAACGTGTTGCATCCTTGCAGGACACGCCAATCGCTATCAGTGCCTTCACGTCTGAGAACATTGAGTCCATGCGACTCATAGACGCCAAGGATGTTGGCGCGGTGTCGCCTTACCTACAAATGCCGGCTTATCCGAATGCCACCAATAATCTGGCGCTGTTTATTCGCGGTATCGGCAACGCGGACTCTATCGTTCTGACCAAGGATCCAACGGTTGGGTTGTACTACGATGGCGTATACGCCGCGCGCTCAACCGGGCTTTTGGCAGATCTGTCTGACCTTGAGCGCGTAGAGATTCTGCGTGGACCGCAGGGTACTTTGTACGGTCGAAATACCATGGCGGGCGCGATTAACTTCATCAATGCCAAGCCCACCGGAGAGTTTGGCTTCAAGCAGAACGTTAGCGCGGGAAACTACGGTAGCTGGCGCTCAGTGAGCCATATGAACCTGCCCGATGCTTCCGGCTTCAAGGCCAAGCTGACAGCCACCTTCTCTGATCGTGATGGTTGGGTAGAGAACGAAGGTCCCAACGAAGTCGCCGGCTTCGAGTATGCCGATTACTACAAGAAGGAAACCGAGGGTTATCGCGCTGCGCTGCGTTTCGACGGTATCGAGAAGCTACTGGTTGATTACAGCTACGATTATTCGGACGTCACCTCTTCGGCACCCTATTTTCAGTATGGCGGCCCAGTGGGTGGAGTCACGCGTTCCTTCGTTCCTGTCACCAACAGCTTTCCGGACCGCCTGAAGAATACGCGCACCCCTACCGGGGGCGGGCAATTTGCCTACTACCTACCGGAATCCAAAACCGAGGTGAACGGACACAACCTCACCGTCAGTTATGAGATCAATGACGACCTGACGTTTAAGTCTATAACCGGCTACAGAGACTTTGACGACGACATCTCGCAGAATTTTGCCCAGGCCTTCGGCGATGCGGCCAGTCTGGAAGTGAACACCAAAACCAACCAGGACCAGTGGTCGCAGGAATTGCAGTTGATCGGCAGCGCCGAGCGGCTTGAGTATGTCGGCGGCCTGTACTATTTCAATGAGAACGGCGACCAGAGTGAGCGTCAGTACCTCGATCGCGCCAGTGTCGATCAACTGGGTATTTATGCCTTTGACTTCATCACGATGATGCCCTGTTCCGATGGCACAAGGCCCGGTCCGATTTGTACCGATTTTGCGAATGCCACGCTCCCGAACTATCTGGGGGAGTACGAGGTCAGTACCGACGTCGAATCCTGGTCGGGCTATGGTCAGGCGACCTATACGCCGAATATTCTGGAGGATAAGCTCGACCTGACACTGGGCCTGCGCTACACAGATGATCAACGCGAGGCCAGTCGTACCAACGATGGTTGGTACACCAACTCGTATGCGCCAGGCGCCACCGACTCCAGCGAGAATCGGGTCGATTACACCGCTATTTCTGATTACAACTGGACCGACGAACTGTCGACCTATGCCAAGGTGTCTACCGGATTCCGCTCTGGCGGCTCCAGCCGCAACGGCGTAGATTTCAACACGCCGTTTGACAGTGAAGACCTGGTCGCCTACGAACTGGGTTGGAAGTCGGAATGGCTGGACCAGCGCGTGCGCCTTAACGGCGCGACCTACTTCCAGCAGGTCTCCGACATTATTCTTGATTATCTGCCCGACCCCGCGGACAACCCGCAGTTGGTGGAGTCTTTTAATTCGGGCGATGCCGATATATGGGGCCTGGAAATCGATTTGCAGGCGGCGATTACCGACCAGTTTCTGGTCAGTTTGAGTTACGCTTATCTCAACTACGATTTTAGCGATGTCGAGTTCCCCGACGGCTCTGACCGCACCGATACGACGGAACTGGTATGGGCACCGGAAAACGCCTATACGATCAGCGCTGACTATGACTTGCCCGTCACTATTGGCGAGGTCCGCTTTCATCTCGATTACGCGTGGCAGGCTGACCAGTTTGCGCTGTCCAATACGGATTTCGGCAAGGTCGAGGTAGCAGACTACGGCCTCCTGAACGCCAGGATCAGCCTCGCCGAGGTCGAAATGGGTGGCCACAACTGGCAGTTCGCCGTGTGGGGCAGAAACCTCACCGATGAGGATTCAGCCAACTACCTGATCGGATCAACCGCCTCCACCTACCTGCAACCGATGATGTGGGGGGCTGATGTGATCTTCGAGTGGTGATTGCACAGCGCGCCGAGGAGAGAGGCTGTCGAGAGGCAGCCTTTTTTTTGGGCTCGAAAAGGACTTGGCTGTGGGCCGTCTGAGATACTTGAAGGCACTCAAAACATACTGTATGTTCAAATCCGGTTTTTGGGTGGGAGGGCAGGCGTGCCCAGTCCCAAAGTCTGTACCTAAAAGCCTATACTTAGCGTCTGGAATGAAAACGTATTCCTGCAGCGGTTCGCTGATCCCTGCAGGAGACTCCGTCCGAGAAAAATGAGGTAGTCCCGTGAGCGACCTTGAACAGTTCCGTCAGGAAACTCGAGCCTGGCTGGAAGAGAATTGCCCAGAATCCATGCGCGAGCCGGTAAAAGGCTTTGATGATTTTTATAACGGTGGCCGCAATCCCGAAATTGACCATCCCGACCAAACGCTGTGGTGCGACCGCATGGCAGTGCGCGGCTGGACGGTACCGCAATGGCCCCGGGAATACGGCGGCGGTGGACTCAACGAGGAAGAGGTCAAGGTACTGCGCGAGGAGATGGGGCGGATTGGTGCGCGGCGCGCGCTCGACAGTTTCGGTATCTCAATGCTGGGCCCGGCGCTTCTGCACTTCGGCAATGAAGATCAAAAGCGGGAACATCTGCCGAAGATCGTGCGCGGCGAGATTCGCTGGTGTCAGGGCTACTCCGAACCCAACGCCGGCTCTGACCTGGCGAGCCTTGCCACCAAGGCCGAAGACAAGGGTGATCACTACGCCATTAATGGACAAAAAGTATGGACCTCCTACGCTGATAAGGCCGACTGGATTTTCTGCCTGGTGCGCACCGACAGCTCAGGCAGCAAGCACGAGGGCATCAGTTTCGTACTGTTCGATATGGATCAACCCGGTGTAACAGTGCGACCGATCAAGCTCATCAGTGGCAGCTCACCTTTTTGTGAAACATTTTTTGACAATGCCATTGCCGATAAGAAAAACCTGGTCGGTGAGGCGGGCAACGGCTGGACCATCGCCAAGTATTTGCTAACGCATGAGCGGGAAATGATTTCCGGCTTTGGGGCTGCACCGAAGAAATCAGTGGGTCAGGTCGCGGTGGAAACGATCGGCGCGGATGCGTCCGGACGTCTGGCGAATTCTGTGCTGCGCCAGACGATTGCGCAATACCAACTCGACACCATGGTGTTTGGCGCAACCATGGCGCGCGTGGGCGACGAGGCAAAAGCAGGGCAGGGCCTGGGTGCGGCCTCCTCCATTTTTAAATACTACGGGACGGAACTGAACAAGCGACGCAATGAGCTTAACCTCGCTGTGCGTGGTGAGTCCGCTTTGGGCTGGGACGGTGAAGCCTACCACGGGGGGGCGCTCAGTCGTGACTGGCTGCGCTCCAAGGGAAATTCGATTGAGGGCGGCACCTCCGAGGTGCAGCTGAACATTATTGCCAAGCGTGTGCTAGGACTCCCCGACGCGTAGTTGTAACGCGCGTAGTTGTAAGGCGTTTAGTTGTAAGACGATTGTTGCAAGCAGACTGAGGAAAAACGAAACATGACACTGGTATTGAATGAAGAACAAGTCATGCTGCGGGAATCTGCCGCAGGATTTTTGGCAGAGAAAGCGACCGTTGCGCACCTACGAGCGCTGCGTGATAGCGCTAGCACCGCCGGATTCAGCGCGGATGTGTGGCGCGAAATGGCGCAAATGGGCTGGGCTGGTATCGCCATTCCCGAGGCGTTTGGCGGTTTGGGATACGGCTATACCGGCCTCGGTCTGGTGCTGGAGCAGGCGGGGCGTAATCTTAGCGCCAGTCCGCTGGAGTCCAGCGTATTGGTGGCGGCCACGGTTATCGGTGAGTTAGGCAGTGCGCAGCAAAAAGAACGGTTGTTGCCCGCCATCGCGGCCGGTGAGACTCTGGTCAGCCTGGCCTTGCAGGAGGGTGCGCACCACGCACCGTTGCAGAGTGCGTTGCGGGCTGAACTTGCGGGTGACGATTACGTCCTCAACGGCTCGAAAGTACTGGTGCTGGATGCCAGCACGGCAGATACATTTATCGTTATAGCGCGAACTGCTGGCGCGCCCGGCGATGCGCAGGGCCTCAGCGCCTTTTTGGTGGATGCGAAAACACCCGGTCTGCGCATTGATCAGCGCAGCCTGGTGGATTCACGCAGCGCGGGCGCACTGCTGCTAAACGATGTGCGAGTGGGGCCAGGCAGTCTGCTGGGTGGGCCAGGCGCTGCATCGAGCGGACTGATGCGGGCGTTGGATATCGCCAATATTGGTTTTGCCTCACTGCTACTCGGTCTGTCGACTGAGGCGTTCGAGCGCACCAATGCCTACTTGAAGGAGCGCAAGCAGTTTGGCCGCGTGATCGGTTCCTTTCAGGGCTTGCAGCACCGTGCGGCAGAAATGTTCGCCGAACTTGAATTGGCGCGCTCTATCGTATTGCAGGGTCTGCAGGCGATCGATGCCGGTGAGCCTGATTTGTCCCTGTACGCCAGTGCAGCCAAGGCAAAACTGTGTGAAGTGGCGCAGCGCGTGACGAGCGAGGCGATCCAGATGCACGGTGGCATCGGTATGACAGATGAGCACGAGATCGGCTTTTTTATCAAACGTGCCCGCGTGGTTCAGCATCTGTTTGGCGATTACAACTATCATCTGGACCGCTTTGCTGTACTCAACGGATTTTGATCGCTTAATTCTGATGGACTGCGAATAATAATGACTGCGGAACTGAAACAGTTTGATGAGGTCGTTGCCGGCCTGACCGCGCCGGGGCAACCGTTTGCAACTAACACCTTGGAATTGGAGGGCGTCGAATACCGCAATTTCGCCGCACTACCGGCGAGTCTCGGGCAGTACTTTCTGGTCATGCAACAACACGCCGCGAAAGAGTTTGCCGTCTACCTCGATGAGCGCTATACCTATGGCGAGGGCTATCAGCACAGCTGCGAATTCGGCGCCGCTCTGGTGCAGCGCTATCGTGTCAATAAGGGCGATCGAGTGGCAATTCTCAGCCGCAATAATCCGCAGTGGCTGATGGCCTTTATTGGCATTACGTCCGTCGGGGCCGTCGCGGTGCCAATGAATGCCTGGTGGACGACGGAGGAGCTGGACTATGGCTTCGCGGACAGCGGTGCGACCTTAGTGGTGGCCGACCGCACCAGAGTCGAGCGCCTCGCCCCCATTGCGAAAAAGCATGGACTCAGGATCATCACTATCGACGATTGCAGCGCACTCGACGTGGAGCACACGCCGTTTACTGAGCTGCTGGCGGCCCACGCGGGCGCAGGTATGCCGCAGGTAGAAGTCAGCCTGGAGGATCATGCCACCATTATGTATACCTCCGGCTCAACCGGTCATCCCAAAGGAGCGCTGTCATCACATCGCGGCATTCTTTCGGCACTGTACAGTTGGATGTGCCTTGGCGTCGCGACCAAGATGGCGCACACGCAGGAGGCCAGAGATGCGGGCTTACCGGCATCGGCGCTCTTGACCATACCCCTGTTTCATTGCACGGCGAGCCACTCGGCTTTCATGCTGTCGTTGGTGGTCGGCCGTAAGATGGTGATCATGCATAAGTGGGATGCGCAGGAGGCCTTGCGTTTGATCGAGCAGGAACGTATTACCTGGTTCAACGGCGTGCCCACTATGTCGGCGGAATTGCAAGCAGCGGCAGAGACCACTGACAGGGATATCTCGTCCCTCACTGAGATTATGGCCGGCGGTGCGGCGCGTCCGCCTGAGCAGGTTAAAAAAATCAGTGGCACGTTCAAGAAATCGGCGCCGGGTATTGGCTATGGGCTGACGGAGACCAACGCGCTGGGTTCGGTGAATGCGGGCGCCTTTTACCTGGCCAAGCCTGCCAGTGCCGGGCGTGCCGTGCCGCCAGTGGCTGAGTTTCGTATCGTTGACCCACAGGGGCAGTCGCTGCCCGCGGGTGAACGGGGTGAGCTGTGCATAAAATCTCCGGCCAATATTCTGTGTTACTGGAACAAGCCTGAGGCCACCGCGGAGGCCTTTGTAGACGGTTGGTTTCACACCGGCGATGTCGCTTATCTGGATGAGGACGGCTTCCTTTATATTGTCGATCGTATCAAGGAGATTATTATTCGCGGCGGCGAGAATATCAGCTGCACTGAAGTGGAAGCAGCGATTTATGCCCTTCCGGGCGTAACAGAAGTGGCTGTATTTGGGTTGCCGGATGAGCGCCTGGGCGAAATTGTCGGCGCTGCAGTCGTGCTGCGAGAAGGTGCGCAGTTGACGGTGGGCGTCTTGCGCGAAGAACTGTCCAAACATCTGGCAACATTCAAGATACCTGCTCATATCTGGCTGCGCAGTGAGCAGTTACCGCGCATCGCATCGGGGAAAATATTCAAGCGTCAAATCAAGGCCGATTATGCCGCCGAACTGGCTGCTTTCTGAGCAGTGAGGCGCGAGCGGTTACAGCAAAAATTAGTTAACAAGACCAGCAAACGAAACAAATCAACGAAACCAGCACACGAAACTAGGTAAGGGAGAATGAATATGGATTTGGGCATCAGTGCTAACGTCGCACCACTATTGGCTGAAGTAAGACGCTTTATTGAGGAGGAGATCCACCCGCTCGAGCACGATTATTTTGCCGATATTGCGGTGGGTGATCGCTGGCAGTTTACCGATCGCCAAACTGAAATCCGTGAAGGCCTTAAGGCCAAGGCAAAAGCCAAGGGCCTGTGGAATTTCTTTCTCACCGACGGTGCCGGTGGATCCGGTCTCAATACTGTCGAATACGCTTACCTCGCAGAGGAGATGGGCAAGTCCCACATGGCAGCAGAAATATTTAACTGCGCTGCACCTGACACCGGCAATATGGAAGTGCTGCACAAGTACGGCTCAGAGGCGCAGAAGAAGGAGTGGCTTGAGCCCCTCCTAAACGGCGAGATTCGATCAGCCTTCGCCATGACGGAGCCGGGCGTGGCATCCTCTGATGCAACGAATGTTTCTACTACCGCCGTGCTTGAGGGCGACGAGTGGGTGATCAACGGCGAGAAGCACTATATTTCTGGCGCGGGTGACCCGCGCTGCAAGATCATGATTGTAATGGTGAAAACGGATCCGGATGCCGCCAAGCACGTACAGCAATCACAGATTCTTGTGCCTATGAGCACGCCGGGCGTTGTTAACGTCAGGCCCATGAACGTGTTTTCTATGGACGATGCGCCGCACGGCCATATGCACCAGACGTTTACCAATGTACGAGTGCCGAAAGAAAATATTTTGCTCGGGCCGGGTCGCGGTTTCGAAATTTCACAAGGACGTCTTGGTCCCGGCCGCATTCATCACTGCATGCGGGCGATTGGCGCCGCCGAAAAGGCTCTGGAGCTGATGTGTGAGCGCGCTGTGACCCGCGTGGCTTTTGGCAAGCCGCTGGCTCGCCTCGGCGGTAACATCGACATCGTTGCCAACGCTCGCATGGATATCGAGCAGGCACGCCTGCTCACGCTAAAAACGGCGTGGATGATGGACAACGTCGATGCCAAGGAAGCGCGTGTATGGATCTCGATGATTAAGACGGCGGTACCCAATATTTCGATCCGTATTGTGGACGAAGCAATCCAGATGTTCGGTGCATTGGGCGTGTCACAAGATACCCCACTTGCGACCATGTATATGGCGCAGCGAACGTTGCGTCTTGCCGATGGCCCTGATGCCGTACACCGCATGGTAGTGGGTCGCAACGAACTGAAGAAGTACCTGCCTCAGACGGCGTGAACGCTACCTTCAGGGACGGCTGACTCCGCTGCGGGCGGGAGCAGTTGCGCCCCGTTCGCAAGGCGGGCCACTCCCGCCAAATTCTTCTTTGCAACAAACGCTGTCTGCTGTAATTTCAGGTGATAATTATAAGCTCGGTGCAGCATCATGGTGGTTTCGCCCAGACAGTATTCTCGCTTGTTCGTCGCTTTGTGCTTTGCTGTTCCTGCGCCGTTTGTACTAGCCTTAGGCATGGCCAGCGCGCTGGAAGAAATCATCGTCACGGCCAACAAGCGGGAATCCTCGCTGATGGAAACTGCCGCTTCGATCAGTGCTTTCGACAGTGCCACCCTCAGGGATTTGGGTATCGATGGCAGCGAGGATCTCACGGCGCGCACGCCCTCTCTTAGCATCACCACGTTTACAGTGAGTATTCGCGGCGTGGGAAGGCCCAATCTCGCCGTGGGAGCAGACCCGGGCGTTGGTATTTACTGGGACGGTGTCTACGACACAGAAAACGGTGTGTTCAACTATAACCAGTTTTTTGATATCGAACGTATCGAAGTGCTGCGGGGTCCGCAGGGTATTCTGTACGGGCGTAATTCGGTGGGCGGTGCAGTGAATTTTATCAGCAAGCAGCCGTCCGAGGAATTCAGTGGAACGGCCACTGCGGAAGCCACCAACTACGACGGTTACGTATTGCAGGCGCTGGCCAGCGGGCCAGCTGCTGGAAAACTGGGCGTGCTTGGGGGTATATCGCAAATCAAACGCGGTGGATTCCAGACCAATCTCTATAACGACAAGGACTATGAGCAGGATGACGTCCTGTACGGTACCGTTGCCCTGGAGCACAAAACGACCGATCGCTGGACTACCAATATAAAGGTGATCGGTGTCGATCAAAAATACCGTCCCACCAACGGTTATATTCTGGAGCCGTTCTCGCGTGATCTGAACCAACAGACGACAGACGTAGACACCGGCGAATTTCTCAGTCTCCCGGGTATGTTTCCCGGACAAAACTTCGTCAACATGCGACAGGGACTGGCGATTGAAAACCCGGCGTTGCGCGATGAGAGCGAGCTTAAGCAGGATGTTGACCCCAGCCTCGACAGCCAGCGTTGGGCCATGTTTGTAAGCAGCGAATATGCCGCTGATACCTACTCGCTGAAATATACCGGTGGCTACTCCAGGTACTGGTTCGACACGATAAATGACGCAGATGCCAGCGCGGCGGGGGATTCCGGTGTGGACTGGAACGAACTGCTGCTTTTGGGTGTGCCCGTTTCCATCACCTCGGGTTTGGGCTACGGCATCACTCCGGCGGAGATGACTTACGGGGTCAATCAGGAGGCCAGTTTCGACTCACACGAGATCCAGTATACCTCAGATTGGGACTCCCGCGTCGCGCTGCTGGGCGGGTTGTACTACTACCACAGTGATGAGGAGCAGGTGGTCAGTTTCCGCGAATGGAACGATCAGTTGATGGAGGTTTATGACTACTTATCTGCGTTTGTGAGGGCAGGTGGCGCCCCGGTGAGCAGTGACAACTATCTTTATCGCGGCGAGGCGCACGTTGATACTCGCTCTTACGCCAGCTATGGACAATTGGAATGGGACTGGACACAGAAAACCCAATTAACCTTTGGCCTGCGCTACTCCTACGACGAGAAAAAAGGCGAAGACAACACCTTCGTACAGTTTGTCGGCGATCCGAATGACCCGACTGTCTTTAGAAAGCAGGACGATAGCTGGGACAAATGGACCTGGCGTCTGGGTGTCGATCACTTTCTTACCCAGGATCACTTTCTCTACGCCTTTATCGCCACTGGTTATCGCTCCGGTGGCTTCAATTTCCAAAAGCCTACCGATAGCCCTTTGGTGGATGTCGTGAAGCCCGAGGAAATCCTCTCCTACGAAATAGGGTATAAGGGGACCTTGCTTGATAACCGCCTGAGTTTGGAGGCTACGACCTACTACTATGATTACCGCGATTTGCAGGTCATCAAACAGGATGTGGAGGAAGGCATCGGGCTCAACACCTTTGTGAATGCCGACAAGGCTCGCGCCATGGGTCTTGAGCTGGCAGTGCAGGCGCTACCGGTTGCAGAGGTCATGCTGAGCGCTACCTATTCCTACAACAACACTGAGTACGATGAGTTCTTCACCAAGGATGCCAATGCCTGCACGCTGGGCCCGCTGGCACAGGGCATGAGCCTCGCCCCGTTGTGCACGGATGAGCAGGACCTGAAAGGCAATGAGTTTCCGCTTACCCCGGAAAGTAAGGTGTCCCTGAACGCGACCTACTTTTGGCAGATGTTTGACTTTGACTGGTCGGCGACCGGCACCTATATCTACACGGGGGAGCAATGGATGACGCCCTTCAATGACCCGCTGTACGATGAAGTCAGTAGCTGGGATCGCTGGGATGCGCGACTCAATATGGCGCCGCCTGATCGGCAGTGGGAACTCACGGCCTTTATCAAGAATATTGCCGATGACCGGGAAGTGATCACGCGCGGTCGCCCGAGTACCGTTACGCAGAACGCCATCACGGTGCTCACTGACCCTCGTATTTACGGTCTGCGCCTGGATTATAACTTCTGATTTTTGTTGTGGCCTGGGAAGTAGGGGTTGGGCGAGGGCGGTGGGCTTGGGCGGCAGTTGTGCAATTCGCCCGCTTCCCCGATACTCGCTGACGAATTGCACAACTGCCGCCCAAGCCCTCGATCCGAGGAGCAACCGGAACATCCTCATCACATGTCGAGAACCGGTCACTTATCCCCGCTGGCATGCAGGCTGGAAATACTTGAACGAACTAAATACATACTGTATGTTCAAAAACCATTTTTGGGCGGTTCTTTTCACACCATAACCCACTCGCAAAAAAAAACCGCGCGCCAGACGCAGCACAGGTTTGCGCGGTGCGCGAATAAATTGGGTTAAATATCGCAGCTCGACTACACTTTACGGTTTCCGTTGCAGCACACTGATAAGGAGCACACCATGGCAGTAAAAATTGTACCCAAGGATCAAATGCTGGATGCCATCGGCACTAAGTTCGAGCCGGGCCCCTGGGTTGAAGTCACGCAGGATCGAATCAATACTTTTGCTGATTGCACCGAGGATCACCAGTTTATCCATGTCGATGAGGAAGCGGCTAAAAATACCCCATTCGGCGGCACTATCGCCCACGGATTCCTGACGCTCTCGCTGCTGTCCAAGCTGCTTGAGGGCAATGGCATCATCCCGGAAAATATCGTGATGGGTTTGAACTACGGGTTTGACAAGGTGCGCTTCCTGGCGCCGGTAAAATCCGGGAAACGCGTGCGCGCCCATGTGGAAGTTTCCGATATCACGCGCAAGGACGACAATCGTTTTCTGGTAAAGAACTCGGTCTCAGTAGAGATTGAGGGCGAAGAAACCCCCGCATTGGTCGCGGAGTGGTTAACTATGGTTATCGCTGGCTGATCAGGCGGACTACCTATTATTTTTACGTTGGAGGATTTCAGTAATGTCTATTCGATATGACGGCAAAGTTGCCATTGTGACGGGCGCTGGCCAGGGTCTCGGTCGCAGTCACGCCATTGAACTGGCTAAGCGCGGCGCCAAAGTAGTCATCAATGATCTGGGTGGTGGTGTGGATGGCTCTGGCGGCTCTTCCGAGGCGGCCAAAGCGGTCGTGGCGGAAATCGAGGCGCTGGGCGGCGAAGCGATTGCCAATGGCGCGAATGTCGCCAAGTACGATGAAGTAGAAGCCATGGTGAAGCAGACCATGGATAAGTGGGGCAGGGTGGACATCCTTGTCAACAATGCCGGAATTCTGCGTGACAAGAGCTTTGTCAAAGGTAGCCTCGAAGATTTCCGCCTGGTGCTGGATGTGCACTTGATGGGCAGTGTGAATTGCACCAAGGCCTGCTGGGAAATCATGCGCGAGCAGGCTTATGGGCGCATCGTGGTAACGACCTCCTCCTCGGGCCTGTACGGCAACTTCGGCCAAACCAATTACGGCAGTGCCAAGATGGGCGTGATCGGCATGATGAACACTCTGTCGCAGGAAGGTGAGAAGTACAACATTCGCATCAATGCGCTGGCGCCCACGGCTGGCACACGCATGACCGAAGGCCTCATTCCAGAGGAGGCGTTTGCCCTGCTGACGCCAGAAACTGTCACGCCTGCCGTGCTGTATATGGTGAGCGAAGACGCGCCTACCAAAACGATCATTTGCGCCGGTGCGGGTGCCTACTCTGTGGCCAAAATTATTGAAACCGATGGCGTTTGGCTGGCACCTGAAGACCAAACACCTGAAGGTATCGCCGCGAACTGGGGTGCAATCACCTCTCCCGAAGGTGAAGCGCAGCCCAAGGCTGGATTTGAACAAACGGTGAAATTTACTGGCAAGGCAATGGCAGGCCTGGGCCTTAATTAAGTAGAGAATGATTCCGGGCGCTTTCGCAGCGTCCCCCAACCGGAGAGAATGTCATGAGAGAAGCAGTTATTGTATCCACGGCTCGCACACCAATAGGCAAGGCCTTCCGTGGTGGATTTAATAATCTCGGGGGCGCGACACTGGGCGCTGCGTCGGTTGCAGAAGCCGTCAGGCGAGCGGGCATTGATCCTGCCCGCGTTGAAGATGTCATCATGGGCAGCGCGCTGCAGCAGGGTGCCACGGGCTCCAATATTGCACGCCAGATAGCGCTGCGTGCGGGCCTGCCGATTACCACTTCAGGCATGACCATTGATCGCCAGTGTTCCTCCGGCCTGATGGCTGTGGCAACGGCTGCCAAGCAGGTGATGTACGACGGTATGGACTGCGTCATCGGCGGCGGGCTTGAGTCTATCTCGCTGGTACAGAACGAGCACATGAACCTGCACCGTATGGTGGACGAAGAACTGATGGCCATCGAACCGAATATGTTTGTGCCTATGTTGCAGACGGCGGAAATTGTGGCGGATCGCTACAAAATATCCCGCGAAGCGATGGACGAATACGGCCTGCAATCCCAGCAGCGTACCGCTGCCGCGTATGAGGCTGGTAAGTTTGCCGATGAGCTGGTGTCTGTTACCTGCCACCGCAACGTGTGGGACAAGGCGACCGGTGAAGCCTCACTTGCAGAAGCCACCGTAGCAGCCGATGAAGGCCTGCGCGCCACAACACTGGAAGGGTTGCAGGGTCTCAAGACAGTCGTCGAGGGCGGCACCATCACCGCAGGTAATGCCTCGCAGTTGTCTGATGGCTCGTCTGCGCAATTGATTATGGACTCCAAGGTTGCTGAGAGAGAAGGCCTGCAGCCACTGGGTATTTATCGCGGTATCGCGGTGGCCGGTTGTGCCCCTGACGAAATGGGAATCGGCCCGGTGTTTGCCGTACCCAAACTGCTCAAGCAGCACGGCCTGAAGGTCGGGGATATCGGTCTGTGGGAATTGAATGAAGCCTTTGCGGTGCAGGTTATTTATTGCCGCGACCAACTGGGTATCGACAACGACAAGCTCAACGTTAATGGCGGTGCCATCTCTATCGGCCACCCTTACGGTATGAGCGGTTCGCGCATGATTGGCCACGCGCTGATTGAGGGCAAACGCCGCGGTGTTAAATACGTGGTGGTCACCATGTGCGTGGGCGGTGGTATGGGTGCGGCTGGATTGTTTGAAGTCGTCTGATACAGCATCAGACAATACGGCGCCTGCGGGCGCCGTTCTTGTTTTAGACTACGATTAAATGCATCGATGACCTGAGGAAACACAATGAAAGCAGTGATATGCAAGGAACACGGTCTGCCGGATAAGCTGGAGTTGGCGACAGACTGGCCTGAGCCTGCAGTGGGCGAGTACGATGTGCTGATCGATGTGAAGGCGGCCGGCCTCAATTTTCCCGATGTACTGATGATACAAGGCAAGTATCAGATGCAACCTGAAATGCCTTTTGTCCCCGGCGGCGAATGTGCCGGCGTGGTGGCGGCGGTGGGCGCCAGGGTCAGCCGTTTCAAGGTCGGTGACAAAGTGCTGTCTGCTGGCGGCTCCGGCGCATTCTGTGAAAAAATTGCCGCGCATGAACTGGGCGTTTTCCCGATGCCCGAAGGACTCAGCTTTGAGCAGGCGGCGGGTGTCAGTATCACCTATTTCACGTCGTATTACGCACTGAAGCAGCGCGCTAATCTGCAGCCTGGCGAGACGTTATTGGTGCTGGGTGCGGCGGGCGGTGTCGGCACCAGCGCGATCGAATTGGGCAAGCAGATGGGCGCCAAAGTCATCGCAGCTGCCAGTACTGACGAGAAGTTGGCCCTGTGCAAGAAGCTGGGCGCCGATGAACTGATCAATTACAGCGAAGTAAACCTCAAGGAAGCGATCAAAGAACTGACCGCAGGCAAAGGCGTGGACGTGGTCTACGACCCGGTGGGTGGCAATTATGCCGAACCGGCTATTCGAGGTATGGCGTGGAACGGTCGCTATCTGGTGATCGGTTTTGCCAGCGGTCCCATCCCCAAAATTGCACTTAACCTGGTGCTGCTCAAGGGCTGCTCTCTGGTGGGTGTGTTCTGGGGGCGCTTTGTCGGTGAAGAGCCCGCTGTAAACTTGAAGAACGTCGAGGAGCTGTGGGAGCTGTTCTCCAGCGGCAAAATCAGCCCTGTGGTAACTGACAGTTTCCCTATCGAGCAGTATGAAGAAGCCTTCAACTGCATGATTGAGCGCCGTGCGCGCGGTAAGGTTATTCTTACGATGTAGATGTAGATGTAGATGTAGATGTAGATGTAGATGTAGATGTAGATACAGAGGCAAGCGACCATGCAGAGTTTCGAATTTAATACTGTAGCGCGCATCCTCAGCGGTGTGGGCAGTGCGCTGGCATTGGCGGAACAGTGCCGCCATCTGGGGATCACTCGCCCGCTGCTGGTTACCGATCCTGGCCTGATCGCCATTGGCCTGGTGCAGCCGGTGGTGGTGGCGCTTGAGAGCGCTGGATTGAAGACTCTGGTGTTCGACCAGGTGCGCGAAGATCCGCCGGAGGCTACCGTGCATGCGGCGGCGCAGCTGGCACGCAGCGGCGGTGTCGACGGCGTGATCGCAGTAGGGGGCGGCAGTTCCATGGATGTGGCCAAGGTGGTCGCCGTATTGCTAGGTGGCACGCAGGCGTTATCCGAGATATATGGCGTTGGCCAGGTCAGCGGCGGCAGATTGCCAATGATACTGGTGCCCACCACGGCCGGCACGGGATCCGAGGTCACGCCGATAGCGGTAATAACGACGGGCGAAACCACCAAGGCGGGCATTTCCTCGCCGGTGTTACTGCCGGATATCGCGGTATTGGATGCCGCGCTCACCCTGCGATTGCCACCCGCCGTTACCGCCATGACTGGCGTCGATGCCATGGTGCACGCTATTGAGGCCTATACCTCTCGGCACAAGAAAAACCCCCTTTCGGATAATCTTGCCATCAATGCGCTGCACCTTTTGTCGCGCAATATCCGCACTGCCGTGCACGAGGGCTCCAACCAGCAAGCGCGGGAAAACATGCTGCTCGGTGCCTGCCTTGCAGGACAGGCCTTTGCCAATGCGCCTGTTGCTGCTGTGCACGCGCTGGCCTATCCACTGGGCGGCCACTATCACATCCCCCATGGCCTCAGTAATTCGTTGGTGTTGCCCTGCGTGCTGGAATTCAATGCATCCGAGGCAAGCGCGCTTTACGCAGAACTTGCGGAGCTGGTAACCGGTGCAGTTGTAACAGGTAGCGACGAGGCAAAAACTGCCGCACTGATAGCGGCGCTGCGTCAATTAATTGACGACGTGGCGTTGCCGGCCACTTTGAACAAAGCCGGTGTGAAGGAAAGTGATCTTGAGATGCTGGCCACTGATGCAATGTTGCAACAGCGTCTGTTGGTGAATAATCCGCGCGAGGTTGCTTACGATGATGCCTTGGCGATCTACCGTGCGGCTTATGGAGCTTCGGCATGAGCAAGGTAGCGCGTCCCACGCGGGCGGATTATAAAGTATTCTACCCGATCACCACGCGCTGGTCAGATAACGATATTTACGGCCACGTGAATAACGTGACTTACTATGCCTACTTCGATACCGCGGCCAACCGTTACCTGATTGAAGAGGGCGGCCTGGACATCAGCGACGGCAGCATTGTTGGCTTCGTGGTGAATTCCGGCTGCGAATACCACGCCCCCATCACCTATCCTGAATCTATAGAAGCGGGTCTGCGAGTCGACCGACTCGGCAACAGCTCTGTGCAGTATGGCATTGCAATATTCAGGGAGGGTGAGCAGAAAGCGGCGGCGCACGGGCATTTTGTGCATGTTTTTGTAGAGCGTGCAAAAAACCAGGCAGTGCCTATCCCGCAACATTTACGTGCAGCGTTGGAGCGCCTGCTCATAGCGTGACGCAGTAACGTAGAGGGCGAATGATGGCGCTGCAACAGATTGACTGTCGCGCATTCAAAGTGCCAGCACGCGGGTGGCGCTTGCTCAAGTCTCTGCGCTCAATGCTTCGGCATGCGATTCCGAGGCCCTGTTGTGCGCATGCGCTTCGCTTCTGGATTTCGACACGTTCGACACGCTGATAGTCTACTCTGCGTGTCCTCGGGCCGGCCTTGGTTTTCAGGAGCGGTCACTGACCACCAGCACCATCAATACCACGAAAAATACGGCGCCACTAAACAGCGGCGCCAGCGGGCTGTGAATCTGATACAGCCCGCCTGCAACGATAGGGCCTACTGCAAAGCCGATGGCCGGGCATGAACTGACTAGCCCTGCAGCTGCACCTTGTTCACTGGTCTCCACCGCCAGCGAGGCACCGGCGGAGATGGACGGCATACACAGCGCCAGACCTGTACCAAGAAATGCCATACCGATGGCCAGCACGGTAAAGGTTTCAAATCCCGACACTATCGCCGCTCCGATAATCATCGACAGCAAGCCGATACGGATAAACTGCGTAGGCTTCAACTGTACGCGTTGCATCACGGTGAGTTGCATCAGGAACGTGAACATGGCGGAAACCATCAGAGCAGCACCTGTCATTTGCGCCGTCTCAATCCCGGTCAGTTGCAGTTTGTCCTGTAGCTGAAACCCCAGCGTTTGCTGTATGGCAGAGAAGCCGATGAAAAGACCGACGGCGGTAACCAATAGCAGCGCAATGCGGCGGTCGGTATAGCGCAGTTTCGCCGTGATGGTGCGGCTTATCAGTTGAGCGGGGGGTGTTACCGGCAGTTTGCGCCACACTACCACCGCGGCCACTGCCGCAAGACCTGCCGCGAAATACAGCGGTGCCAACAAGCCAAAGGTGGCGAGTGCGCCGCTGACGGCGGGGCCGATAATCGTGCCCATGCTGTTGGCGGTGCCAAGGCGCGCCATGGTTTTGGTGCGCTGATCGCGACTGGTATGGTCAGCGGCATAGGCCATCGCGGCTGGCCCGGTGGCGGACATCACGATCGACTGGCTGCAGCGCGTGACCAGCAATATTGTGTACAGCGCAACGCCGCTGAGCAGCCCGGTCAGGCCCGCGTAAAAGACGCTGGTAAACAGTAATGTGCCCACGGTATAGCCGATGAGGCCAGTGATAATAATGGGCTTACGCCCGATGCGATCACTGAAGCGCCCCCAGCGCGGCGCCGCCAGACCAAAGATCAGGGCCGAGAGCGCGATGATGGAGGTGATCTGCAATTCGCCCAGAGACACTTCTCGCCCCAATGGGGCGAGTATGGCGAACACCAGTGACTGCCCCATCGCGGTGGCCATCAGGGCCATGATAAGGACCGTTGATTGCTGGCGCTTCAGGGTCCCTGGGGCAGCTTCGCTCAAAGCATCCGACAAAGCATCAGATTATCTGAGATCAGAGGATGATTTTTCAAGTACTCTGCGCGCCACAATCAACTGTTGGATCTGCTGCGTGCCCTCAAAGATATCGAGAATTTTCGAGTCGCGTGCAAACTTCTCCAGCAGAGACTGCTCACTGTAGCCCAGGCTCTGGCATAGGGCGACGCAGCGCAGCGTTATGTCGTTGCCGACACGGCCGGCCTTGGCCTTGCACATGGACGCTTCCATCGAGTTGGGTGTTTTGTTGTCCGCCATCCAGGCGGCCTTCAATACCAGTAAACGCGCGCCCTGCCACTCGGCTTCCATGCGGTACAGCTCCGCTTCCACGGCGCTGACATTGCACGGCTTCTTATCGTACTTGAGTTCGACGCCCTCTGCCTTGAGCAGCTCACGAGACATATCCAGCGCGGCGCGTGAGAGGCCTATGGCCATCGCTGCAACGGGAGGGCGGGTGTTATCGAAGGTCTGCATCACGCCGCCAAAGGCTTTCTTGCGGCCCTCTGCGTCAGTGGCAACGTCGGCGCTGCCCAGAACATTTGCCTTCGGTATGCGACAGTCACTGAAACTGATGGCGGCGGTGTCCGAGGCACGAATACCCAGCTTGTGCTCCAGGCGCGTCACTTCGCAACCGGGTGTGCCCTTCTCGACGATGAAGGATTTGATCGCCGCCTTGCCCAACGATTTGTCCAACGTGGCCCATACGACCAGCGTGTCGCAGCGGTCGCCGTCGGTGACGTAGATTTTCTCGCCGTTCAGCACCCACTCGTCACCGTCCAGCACTGCGGTAGTGCTGATGTTGGCGGAATCGGAGCCCGTGCCAGGTTCGGTAATGCACATGGCGGCATAGCGGCCGCCGTACTTCTTGACCTGTTCCGGCGTGCCCACGGCGGAAATAGCGGCATTGCCCAGGCCGCTGCCTGGCATGCCCAGAAACAGCCCGACATCGCCCCAGCACAGTCCGAACAAACCGACCACCGCACCCATGTTGCCGCCGTTCACCACAGTCCCCTCCGGTGCGCGCTCGCGAGACCCGCCGGTCACAGAGGAGCGGGCGCCGCCAATCAGTTTGGCGACTTCCTCCATCTCCTTGGGATACGTGTGTTCTTCTTTATCGTACTTACGCGAGTAGGGGCGCATCATGTGTTCGGCCAGCATCATGACCTGCCCGAAGGTTTCCTCATGCTTTTTTGAAAGTTCCAGATTGATCATAGCGTGTACTCCTGAATTCGAATGTCGGGGCTTAAATACTTGCCACGCCTTCCAGCGTGGCGATAGCGCGCAGGTTGCGATACCACAGTTCTACCGGATGCTCGCGGCAGAAGCCGTGGCCGCCGAGCAACTGCACACCGTCGGTGCCTATCTTCATGGCGTGTTCGGCGCAGAACTGTTTCGCCAGATAGGCGTGTTCATGGAAATCCAGGCCGCGCTCAGCCCTTGCTGCCGCGCGCCATGTCATCAGGCGCATGGACTCCAGTTCAATGGCCATATCTGCGACCATGAAGGCAACGGATTGTCGATTGCTGATCGGCTCACCGAATGCCACGCGCTCATTAACGTAGGGCTTCACATAGTCCAGCACCGCCTGACAGGTGCCGACCGCCATTGCGCAGATACCGAGACGACTGAGGTCTATGAAGCGTTGCAGGTCAAAGGCACCGTCGCCGAGTAGCGCACTGGCGGGCAACTCGACATTGTCGAACACCAGTGTCGCCAATTGAGCGCCGAGCAGGCCCATGTTGGCCTCTGCCGTTCGCGTCATGCCCTTGGGTGTGCCCTCGACGATGAAAGCCGCCGCATCGCCGTTGTCCAGGCGCGCGATGACCAGTATCAGCTCAGCATCCTCGCCCAGCGGGACCATAGCTTTGGTGCCAGAAAGTACATACCCGTCGCCGTGTGCCGTGGCGGTTGCGGTGGGTTCAGTGGGCTCGAAGGTAGCGCGCGGTTCCAGCAGCGCGGTGGTTGCCGCCTTGAACTCACCGCTGCAAAACAGTGGCAAGTATTTCTCGCGCTGGGCGTCCGAGCCCTGATCGAGCACGGTGTTCACAAAGGCCATCGGGCTGATAGAGGCCAGCGCAAGCGACAGGTCGCCGTGCGCCAGATCCTCAAAAATAAGTGCATTCGAGATCGGGGAGCGGTCCACGCCCGCGCCGCCCA
>JBDNIE010000103.1:0-11910 GCA_041688425.1 Halioglobus sp.
CGCACAGTGGACGCCGCCGCCACATCCGGACTGGCTCAGTGCTATGAATCAGGAGGGTAGCTATTTCAATCTATCGGCTGTAGTGCCGCTCGATGAAGACTCGCTGTTGCAACATGCGCGGTTGACAACCGGGCTAGAGGATTTCGGTGATGATCTCTGGCATGAACCCTTTCGTGTGTTGATCAAATCGCTGGAAGAAGAGGCGCAGCTCACCCTGATGGGTCGGCTGATGGCCAGAAGTGACATCGTACTGTGGTTAAGCACTCGACTTAAAGTCACTGAAACAGTGAAACAGTATCCGCAGATACTGGACGAGGAAGTGGTTACACCGATGATAATCGCCGGATTGCCGCGTTCAGGCACCTCGATCCTGTTCGAGCTCTTGTCGCAGGATCCCGATGTCGGTGTGCCGCTGATGTGGGAAGCGTTGCAACCGTGTCCGCCGCCGGAGGCCGCCATGTATACAGCCGACCCGCGGATTGAGGTAGCAGATAGACTCTTTACGCAGTGGAATCGCGTGGCGCCGGAATTTTCCAGCATGCATGAAATGCGCGGCGACATACCCGCTGAATGTGGATTACTTATGGCGAGTACATTCATCAGTGATCACATTGCCTCCTTGCATCAGACACATAGTTACAGTGCGTGGTGTGCCGAGGCGGACTTTCTGTCTGTATACCGGTACCACAAAACCATTCTACAAATCCTGCAGTGGAAGAATCCGCGCAAACGCTGGTTGTTGAAAGCGCCGGAGCACCAGGTGCATCTGGATACCTTGCTGCAAGTTTATCCCGACGCGCGCATCGTGCAGACACATCGCGACCCGATCAAGTGCATGGCCTCTACTGCCAGCCTGATTGGGACCTTGTACTACATGCGCAGCGACCAGCCCTTTAATGCGCAGCTGTTCGATAATATCATCATGGGTGCTGCCACGGCTCAGCGTTTGGACCATGTGATAGAGCAACGCGAGAATGGGGTTGTACCCGCAGCCAATATTGCCGACTCCCGCTATCAGGATCTGATGGAAGATCCGATGTCCTGCATAGCCCAAATTTATGCGCATTTTGGTATGACGCTTGCTAATAGCGCGCAGGCGCGAATGCAGGATTATCTGCGGCAGAAACCGCAGGGTAAATTTGGTCAGCACAGCTACGAGGTCGACGAGAGCAAGGCCCGCGACAGGCCTCTATTCAAGCGCTACCAGAGCCTTTATAACGTGCCAGACGAGCTATAATCGCGTCGAGTGCATCGCTTTCTATTCGCTGGGACAGGACTCCTGATTCTGCGGCGCGTTACGCAATATTGGCCAATGGCGTCTGTTGAGCTGCGCTACTGCTGGTTTAAGCAGATATCCCTGTCGGGCCTGGCTGTGACGCGCTGCATCTACAAGGCTTCGCGCGGTACCTTAAAGTATGCTTCGTAGTCAGTAAAGAGTGCGCGCAATTCGGCTTCCTCCATACCTGAATTGGCTAGGTTATACTCATGCTTACCGTATTTGTTTGCCGGGTTTTCGTCGAGGAAGGATTGCATTGCGGCGGCAGCATTGTCGGACAAATCCATTCCAAAGTGGTTATAGGCGCGGCGCACGGTGCCGACCTGATCAGCCATGAAATCGCGAAAATACAAATCGACCACCTGATTTTCGGGCAGCATGCCGGATTTGCGGTACGCCACGGTATTGTTATAACCCTGTGCCAGTGCTTGAGCATAGTACCGTGTGACTTTCCGCACGTCCGCTTGATCGCTGCCCATACCCTGCAGATGGGCCGCGAGGTTGCTGGTGGAGATCACGATCTTCACCGGGTCGCGGTGCGTTTGCACGAATAGTGCATCGGGGTATTCGCGGTGGATATGTTGCAGATGCCACAGGTGTTGCGGCGACTTGAGTGCCCAGCGCTTGCCCGGCGCCTTCCATTGTAGTACTTGCAGGAAGCGGCGATGCCATTTCAATGCTGAACGCATGTCACACTCGACCACCCAGCGGTCGTAAGTGGGCACAAAATATTGCACCAGATAAATCATGGAAGTGAAATCGTAGCGGGTCATCGTCACGCACTCTTGTGCGCGTTCTGCGCCCATCGGGTGCATCTTCTTGAATTCCGGCAGCAACTTGTCGACCTGATCCAGATCGGCCTGTGTCTGTGCGATGCGAGGATCCGTGCGGTATGTCGCAGCTTCAGGAGGGGGCAGGGGCCGCGATGTTTCCCAAGTGAGTGGCACGCGGTTGTCTGAATCCATTACCAACAGGTCGTGAAAGATGGTGGTACCGGAGCGGGGTGGCCCGACGACAAAGATCGGCCGCTCGATTGTTTGCTCAGCGATTTCAGGGTTTCTTTTGAACAAGTCAACGAAGCCCAGGCGATTTTCCAGCGTCCGCACGAGGTCTGTCCTGGCCATGATGCGCCCGAGCAAAGACAGATCGGCTTCCTTCTCGAGACCGTCAAGCAGTAACGACAGTGGCTCTCGGAAGTCGTTCTCGCCAAAGTCCTCAAGCCCGGTATTGTCCATGGCTTTTTGCAAGAGGTGGTCGAGGCTGAGGTTGATCGGCTGCAGGCCGAGGGCATTGACGCCGCGTCCGGCGAGGTTCATCAGCCGAACCGGAAAGGGCATTTTAGTGGTCACCTCAGGCGCCGAGGTCGGCCATTGTAACCACCGTTGCCTGCGGCGTTTCAACATCTCCTTGCACCAGGAAATAGCGCCAGAATACCAGGCCAAACGGGTTGCCCTCGGTGTCCAGCCAATTAGGCTGCCCGGGATTGCTGTGCGCCAGAATGATTCTGAAGCTCCCGTCTTTTTCCAGCACGGTTTGCGCGCGGTTGAGCGATACACTTCGACTGCGGTAATCAAGTGTTTGCTGAAAGCGATTCCACAGGCAGACATTGCCAAAGCGGCAGTCTGGCCAGCGCCCGGTAATCACCAGTGCCTCGTCTGGCCCGATAAAAAACGGCGCCATGGAATAGTGTGCATCGAAGGCCGCCAGCCCGAAGTCGCCGGGTGGTTGCGGCTTGGGGAAGGCATTGGGGGTCAAGGCGACAAAGCCGGGTAACGGGCCATTGGCCATCGGCGGCATGCCCAGAGTACGGCTGCGCACGGCATTGCTAACTCTCCGGATACCGGTCGCCACACTGGCGTCATTGGGCGGTTCCGGTAGGTCGGTTGCAGTAAGGCATTCAATGCGTATACGCGGTTCGAGGTCGGGATCTTTGGCAGCGCAAATGCTGTGCTCAAAATAGTGACGCGTCGTGACCCGCGAGGCCCCCGGTGTCATGGCCAGCCAATTCTTATCGCGGGGCTCGCCGCCCAGGTAAACGGTGAAATGGCCGTTGCTGTCGATCTCCAGTTCCTCGTCGTTGATGACGCCGGCGGTGTTTGTGGCCATCTTGCCGTCTTCTGCGCCCTCCTCGATGGTTAGAGAAAAATAGGCCGCACCATGCATGCTGCCATTAATAACATAAGTGTGGTCAGCGCTGACCGGGGCATCAAAGTAAATGGCATCTGAGTTGTCACCTGTCAGCTTGCGGCTGGGCGTGACGATGCGCCGAAAGTCGGGTCGGCTGGCGTCCTGTTCAAAATATCCCACCAATGCCGCTTCCAGTGTGTGCATTAACGAGCGGTGGGAGGCGGCGATGTCATCAGGTGAATTGAGGTTCCATTCAGGGCCGGACCAGCGCTCATCGATTTCTTGTAGCAGCGCGATAAAATCTGCCAGTGCGGTGCGGCTTTCGGTTTGTATGCTCATGCTCTCTCCGTGTTATATCAGTTGTTAGATTCAGTTGTTAGATTCAGTTGTTATATCAGGTGTTAGATTCAGTAACGGCGGTGACTTTGGTGGTGTGCGGGTTTTTGGTTTCATAGGGGATGTTGAAGCGCTGGCGGTAGAACATCAACCGCTGATCTACATCCTGCGCGTCAAGCCCAAAATCCGTCAGGCTGTACTTATGCGCACCGTGCTGGTGTTGCTGGTTGTTGTCCAGCCAGTTCTGCATGTTACCTTTTGCTTCGGCGGTGAAGGGAAGCTGAAGAAAATCGTAGACACCCTGCAGGGCGCGCTGCCAGTCGGCGGTAATGTCGGCATATTGGATGTCATACTGATTCTGCGGAGCGACGCTCTCCTGCCTCACTCGCAGCGTTTTTTGCAGCATGCGTTCAGTCTTACTGAGCCATTCACGTCCTACATAGTGCGGCGTAACGCTGTCGCTGTCGCGCACGATACCGTTCCAGGTCATCGAGCAGGACGAGCCTATCACTTTTACCGGATCGCGGTGTGAGCACACCAGCTTTGCATTTGGAAATACATGCATTAGGGCATCGAGGTCCTGCATATGCTGCGGCGTTTTTAGTACCCACGTCTTGTCCTGCGGGTCACCACGAAACCAGGAAACGATTTTCATCAGCACCACCATGTATTCATAGGCGACGTGCTGGTCATGGGTCATCAACCATTCGGCGAAAGAAGGGATTCTCGCTTGCACCTCAAATATCTGGCTGGAGAAGCCATGTTGCAGCAGGCCGACTTCCTCCTCGACTGCAAACGTTTCCAGCGGATGCACCGCTGCAATCTGTGGCCCCAGATACATCACCGCCTTGAGCCCCGCGTCCAGCGCGATGATGCGTGGATCGGTGCGCCCTTCGTCGCGCGCTGTAAAACATTCGGGATAGGGCACGGGGAATACGGTCTCCCAGGATTTGAGATGCAGGAATCGCCGGTCAGAGGCGAGTAGGCGGTGCAGTCGCGTGGTGCCCGAACGCGCCAGGCCAACGACGACGACAGGGTCTGCAATAGTGCGTTCGAGAATCTCGGGATGCCGCTTTAGCAAGTCCTGTGCGTAGAGTCGGTGTTTCAGCAATCGCAGGATATTGGTACGATTCATATAGCGCCCGAGTGGGTTTAGGTCAGCTTCGGTCTCCAGCGCATCGATCAGGCGCTGCATGGGATCCAGGAAGCTCTCATCGCCAAAGTCCCGCAAGCCGGTAGATTTGCGTGCTGCGGCCACCAGATTGTCCCGCCGCAACGAGAACCGCGCCAGCCCCAGCGCGTTGGCGCTGCGCAACACAGTGTTCAGCACGCGAATCGGTTTGCGATGGTAATCAGTGGCTTTCAAGGGTGAAGGTGTACTCAAGGTTTAGTGTCCCTGCCTGTTGTGTTCATACGGGGTCAATCATTGATGTTGCATAGTGTTGGATGGGCGCTTTACGCTGTCCTTCATTTGTCCGAAAATGTCTCATCCTTACGCTGCTTACTCAAGGGCTTTGTTGTCCAATGACTGAAATCCGGCGCGACCCTGTCAACGCCATCCTCGATGCAGCACGGCACTGCTATCTCGACAATGGTATTTCTGCTACCGGCATGAAAGAGGTAGCTGACCGTGCCGGTGTTGCGCGATCTACGGTCTACCGCTATTTCCCCGGCCGCGATGATCTGCTGGTGGCGACGATCGTGGCTGAAATGGAACTCCTCAATACCCGTCTGCGCAAACGGTTGGCGAAGTACCCTAATCCGGCTGACCAGGTTGTAGAGGGTATGATCGTCGCGATCAAGGAGGTGCCGCGCCGACCCCTGCTGCGCGCAGTGTTTGTATCGGAGGAGGATAGCCGGGCGCGCCACGCGATCTGGAGTTCCGATGTGATTGTCCGATTTGGTGAGGAATTGATGGACCATGTGATCCGCCCCGCTCGGGACGCAGGACTCTTGCAGGATGCCGTGCGTCCGGAGATTCTGGTGGAGTGGGTATACCGCGTACTGTTGTCGTTCCTGACATTGCCCAGTAACTGGGTCAGAAGCGATACGCAACTGCGCGCTACGCTGCACGCGCTGCTGGTGCCGGTGCTATTGAAGTCGTGTCTTCCAGCATCACCCCTGCGGCAATGATTTCATGCGCGCAGTTGTAGCCCGGCAGGAACGTCACACCGGGACCGGGGTGGCAGGATGCGCCACACAGGTACAAATTCTCCACGGGTGTCGTATGCCCGGTGCCGTCGATGAGACAGCGTTCGCCGATCATCTGGTCCGGGTGCAACAGGCCGTGGGTCCAGTCGCCATTGGTCACGCCCTGCATGCTGGCGAAATGATCGGAAGAAAAAATCGCCTGATCTACAATCAAGGACCTGAAATTGGGCATGTGTACGCAGATATGGTCGATGATTTTCTCTGCCATCTGGTCGCGCAGTTTGCCGCGTCTGGATTTCTCCGCCTCGCAGGGAAAGTAAAAGCCGTAGGCGGTGGCGATATGGAAACCCGGTGGTGCCAGGCTGGCATCCATCAATGACGGTACTTGGAATGCCAGCGGTATCTGATCGGGCAACTCCCCGCGTAGACAGGTTTCGTAACTTTGCTGTAACTCCTGTGGATCGAGTACCATTGCGCCGCCAAATTGCGCGCCGGCAATGCGGTTAAGTTTGTCGAGGTGTGGTGAATACACCGGAAGCCCTTGCAGCTTGAACAGCATGTGCACGAAAGCGCCGCGATGGGTAAATGCATCCACCTTTTCCTGATCTGCTGTGGCGAGCTTATGGTCCGCGAGTAAGTGGTTAAAGGTCGCTTGCTTGTCAAGATTTGAGACAATCGTAGCGGCGTAGATACAATCACCGTTCTTTAGCTCCACGCCGATCGCACGATCCCCTTCCAGCAAAATTTTTGATACATTTTTTTTCAGTTGTACTTCGCCTCCCAGTGCTTCAATCTGCTCGGCAAGGCATTCGGAGAGCCGCCCGATGCCACCTTTGACACGCTGCATCAAACCTTCTGAACCCTCCTGTGCCATGGTGTAGATCAGGCACAGTCCTGAACCGGGGGAGTAGGGCCCCTTATAAGTCGCCTGAACAGCCGCAAACGCCATGCTGGCGCGCAGTTCTCTATGCTTGACAGGATCGGGGAAGAACTTGTCAAGGATATCCATAGCCGACCCTTTGAATGCCAACTCCAGATGCTCGCGTTGTTCCGGGGTGTCTGCTTCTGCGATCAACTCTTCGAGTTTACGCGGTGCCTTGCGGGCGGTGAAACGGTCCAGTACGCGCGCGGGATACTGGCAAAACTTCATCAGGCGGATAAACCCCAGCATGCCGCTAAGCCCAAAGCTGCGCAGCAGGTTGAATGACAGGCGCAGCGGATTCTTGAAAATAACGAAAGGTCGGCCGTCTGCGCCCACGAGGTTCACTGCCATCACCGGTAACGGAATCAATTCAACCCCGTGTGCTTCAAAATCAAAATAGTGTTTAATCTCTGCCGACAGCGGGAACAGACAACTCGCGCCCACCTCATTGCGACAACCCTTGAGTATTTCCCTGGTGCCGCCCATGCCGCCAACGAAATTGTTTTTCTCGAGCACCAATACCCGACGCCCTTCACGAGCGAGTACCAGCGCCGTAGCGAGGCCGTTGTGGCCGGCGCCTACGATGATGCAGTCAAATCCAGTGTGCTTGGTCATACCGTATGCTCCACGGTTTTGGCGGCAGCTTGTATACCGTTGATGTCGGACATATTATTGAAAATGTCCGATTCGGGCAAGCGCGCATTAGCCGAAGTGCGGCTGTTCACAAGAGGTCAGTTATGAAAGTAGTCGAGACAGCGAAAATGGCAGGGATAGCAGCGGTCGGCGGATTCCGTTTGTTTCGAGATGCACTGGGAGATGTGGTCGGTACCAGCTTGCCCTATAAGGCGGTTGATGTGGTGCGGCCAGAGGTGTTGTCTGAACTAATTAACAGCGGCGCGCTGCAGGGAGTGGCCGGGCGGGTGCAGATCAATGGCGTGCAGCGCCAGTCCGTCCCCTCAGTCAGTAGTAATTGTGAGAATCTGGTGCTGACCATCGAGCAGTCGGGCGACGCGATACTGCCTGAGAGCCTTTTCGTCAAAATTCCTATGGAGTCTTTGCTGACACGCTGGTTCTTCACCATCATCAATGCCTGGCAGTTGGAGTCACACTTCTTCCGTTACGTGGCTCACACACTGCCGCTGCGCACGCCAATCACCTATGCCACCCGCCACCGGGGGACGCGTTTCTATCTCATACAAGAAAACCTGCGCGACGATCCCGACGTAGAGCTATTTACCAATCCCGATATGATGGCTGGTCCTTCGCTGGAGCTGACCTTTCGCTGTCTGGATGCATTTGCCCAGCTACATGCCTGCCACTATGGGATGAGTGTGCCGCAGCGTGAGAATATTCTGCCCCTTAGGTATCACCTGTTCCTGTCGCCCGGAATGGGGCTCGCGGCGCGCTTGTTGAATGCACAGGCACTAAAACCGTGTATGAAAAAACTGCCGGGCGCGATTCCCCCGGATGTAGAGCAGGCCTATCGAAGGACCATACATAACTGGGATAATCTGTTGCAGTACTGGTTTTCGGGCCCTCTCTCCCTGCTGCATGGCGACAGTCATCTGGGCAATTTTTTCGTATCGGGCGACGCTATGGGTATGTTGGATTGGCAGGCTGCGCACTGGGGCAAAGGTATTCGCGATGTGCAGTATTTCCTGATCGATTCGCTGCCCGTCGATACGCTGGCTGCACATGAGCAGGAGCTGGTAGCGTATTACGTAAAGCGACGCGCCCACCATGGGGCGCCTGTCGACCTTGCACAAACCTGGCAGGAGTATCGCAGTTTTACGTTTCACACCCTGATGACGATCGTTGTCTCCATTGGTTTTGGCGCTTTGAATGAGGAGCAGGACCAGCTGATGATCGAGATGTTGCGGCGCGCGGTTGCGGCTGTGCAGCGCACAGATTATGCCGGTTGGCTGGAGGACTTTCTGGCAACACACTCCACCTGAGAATCATTCGGATATTGGCTCAGTGTGGGATATGGTCTGTGGCCTATAATGTTTGTAGTCTCGCTGCATCAGGCATATGTTTCCGTTCATCCCGTTTTTTGCTCCAGGAATGCTCGACATGAAAGCAGTACGTTGTTGTGAAAAGGAAATTCATGTGGTCGATGTGCCTGCTCCCAGTGGCGACGGTGTCATCGTCAACGTGCGCTCAGCGGGTATTTGCGGCTCCGATCTGCATATGGTCAATTCCGGCTTTGAACTGCCTTCGACGTTGGGGCACGAAGTGGCCGGTACCCTCAGAGATGGTCGCGCCGTCGCGCTGGAGCCCATCGGACCCTGCGGCCACTGCGATATGTGTATACAGGGTGATTATCACCTGTGCCGGTTGAGTGCAGGTATGGTGTATGGCACTGGCCGCGATGGTGGTATGGCCGAGCAAATCATTGTGCCAGAACGTTGTATCGTGCCACTGCCGAGCAATGTCAGCGCATCCGACGCGTGTCTGGTCGAGCCGCTGGCGGTGGCTGTGCACGGTATTCGCATGTTGAATCTTAAGCCGGGTAGTCGGGTTGCTATTGTTGGAGCTGGGGCAGTAGGGCTTGCTGCAGCGGCGGTCCTGACATCGCAGGTGAGCACGGTGCATATCGCCGCTCGCCACAATGCGCAAAAGGAGGCAGCCGAGCGCATCGGAGCGGGACTGGACCCTAGCGGCGAGTACGATTTCGTGATCGAGTGCGCGGGCAATTCGGTGGCCTTGCAGGAGGCTGTTCGACTGTGTAAACCCGGCGCCACCCTCCTGTTGCTGGCCACTTACTGGGACGGCGTAAAATTACCCGGGTTTGAGGTGTTTCTGAAGGAGCTGAAGATCTACGCTTCATTTATGTACCATCGCCGGGGGCTGGTTCGCGATGTGGATGTCGCTGCACAACTGCTGGCTCAGCGACCCGAATTGCCCGGCATTATGATCACTCACCGCATGCCGCTCAATGCAGCGGCGGAAGCGTTTGCCACAGCAGCGAATCGCGAGGCGGGCGCAATCAAGGTCGTACTGGAGCCCTAGAAAATTGAATGGACCGTGCAACCACTTTGCACATGAAATGACAAAGACGCTCTTGGGATAAGGTCTCTCCACTGAATCTGGGAAAGTGTACTGCGATGATTTTGGTGGTTGTGAGTACAATAAGATCAGGATTAACGAACTGCAGCCGTTCGCAGACTGCGGTAAAGGCCCATGAGTAATTCCCGGTTCTGCTGTCTACTGCGATTGGTTCCTTTGCCGCTGAACATTTCCATTTACAAATCTTAACGAATTTCTGCCCTAATTTACGCTGCTTTCGGCTTCAATAGTTTTCCGAATGAATGAAGGAGAACTGTTATGAAAAAATCGATAGTTACGGTCACACTGACAATGGCAATGGCATGCAGCTTTGCCCCGGTACAGGCCGAGAGTGGATCAACTCAAAGTGGGGTCGATGCGGTTAGGCAACCGCCCCACATGGCCCGAATGGAGAGTGAATTGGGGTTGACAGAAGAGCAGGTCCAGAAAATGCGCGAGATCCGCGACAGCGGTGGCTCAAGGGAAGACATGCGTGCGGTGTTGACCCCTGATCAGCAAGCGAAAGCAGCCAAAATGCGCGAGGGGCGCAAGGGTGACCGTGGTGATCGCAAGGCGCAGATACAGCAGCATCTCGATCTGAACGATGAGCAAGTAGAGAAAATGGCTGAGATTCGCAAGGCCGGGGGTTCCAGGCAGGACATGCGCGCAGTTTTGACCCCGGAGCAGCAGGCCAAATTTGATACGATGCGTGCCAAGCAGGATGGCCAGAAGCGGCCTGCTCAGCCCAAACAGGAAGGCTGAGTGTACTGTGCTGTCGTCACCGAAAAGGTGTCGGCAGCCTTTGTCGTAATCGTTGATCTCTAATCAGTGAGCAGGGCATTTATGCGGTCTGCGAGGGTAAAATCGCGCTGCGAGATGCCGCCCGCATCGTGCGTGGTCAAGTTGATTTCCACGCGATTGTAGACGTTTGACCACTCCGGGTGGTGGTCCATAGCTTCCGCCAGTAAAGCGACCCGACTCATAAAGCCGAAAGCCTCAATGAAATTGTCAAACACCCATTGGCGTTGAAGCTTCTCATCGCTCAGCTTCCAGCCTTTCAACGCAAGCAATTTATCTTCGATCACCGAAGGTGACAGCTTTTCGCTGCGCATGGTCAATTCCTCGCTTAATTTGCTAATGTAAGGTCTCGGGTGGAAGGGTGATCCAGCAGTTCCTGATAATTACTCACTGAGTCTCTCAAGTCAGTGGCTCCGACTTTCGTTAACGCCGGATGAATGTCCGAAGGCGCAAATTCCAGCCCGAGGAAATGACCGACTTGTGCAACGGTTATGCTGGTGTCGGCCGCCAGTGCCTCGTAACTGACTTCCAGTATGCTCTTGCCTGATAGTAGTTTTTCGAGCTCACCGGACTGCAATTGCAGTCGCTCCCGTGCTAGCAAGAAAAGATCAATATTAACATGTACTTTGAGCGATACGTCACTTTTGCCGCCCGCAGCTGAGTGATTCGGTCCGCCCTGCAGCAAGATCTGTTCGGAAATAAAACGCCGTAGATCATTGTTTCGCCTCAGGTGTATGAAACGGATAGCATGCTCGCCTTGCAGGAACGTAATGACCTCGCTCCACCGTGGATTCAAAAAGGCGTTGTAGAGCGCCTTAAAACCGACTGCAGGATAATCGAATGCCAGTGCCTGTTCGACAAAGCCAACAGGGTTTGAATTCCTTTTCTCCAGCAGGCGTTGACTGCGAGCTTTCCGTTCGACATCGCTTATGGTCAGCAGATCGACGCTGTCTTCGTACCCCCGCACATTATCCGTGCCCAGTAACTCGCCGTGACAACAAAAGCCGTCAAGGCTATTGAGCGTCCTGACCAGCAATGTACTGCCGGTGCGCGGCGCGCCGACGATGACAAATCTTGTACTCATCTGAACTCGCACTAATGTTCGCCGGCCGCGGAAAAAGGTGAACCGCTAACCCGTGGTAAGAAAAAGGATCAGTATCGAGTGGCACTTAGTTAAGCTTCCAGGGCGGCGACAATTTGAATGACCTAGGGTTGGGCCCCGCGGATGGCCGCCCCGCGGATGGCCGCCCCG
>JBDNIE010000104.1:0-14192 GCA_041688425.1 Halioglobus sp.
GACCCGGTTGGCAGGTTCGCAGCCAAACTCACTTAGACACTGCTCTGGTCGGAGCGGCATTTGTTCTATTTGCTCGCTTTACGCCTCTGTCATTGCCTTTAGCGCAAGCAAAAGCCACGCCCATTAGGTCGCTCTTAGCAATGCCCGGGCAAGCAGTCTCGAATCGCGTATTTTTGTAATACATTTGTTGACTTTTGTATTACATTTTCTATACTGACCCCAAATCGATACATTATGTGGTTATAGCAGGAATACCTCGATATATCCGAGGACACTAACCCGGACCCTCTACTGACCCGGACCCTCTAAGCGGACAGTCAGACCTGAAGCAACGGGGCCAATACAAAAACGTCAGGGACATGAGGAGCAACCCAATGAAAACAGGAGAAACGCTGCAAGGTAGCGCCAACCTGGCGTTTGACGCGGTAGACGCGGTGACAAACATCGTCGAAGGCATGTACCGCAATATCGCAGCCACACCCTTACCTCTGGGCAAAGAGCCGGAAGGCCGCGCACGTGGCATTGCTGGCCTGGTCCATGAGTCAGTGCGGAGAGTCAATCGGGTAACGCGCGGCACGGTCGACTGGACACTGTCGCGCCTGGCGCCAACCCTCGACCGTACGCTGCTGCCTGGCCCGCACCGCGAAGCGGCAATCTCAGCCTTAAACGGCGTATGCGGAGACCACTTGGCGCGCAGTGGCAACACACTGGCAATTCCGATGCGACTGCGTGTGCTGTTGCCGCGCGCGGCACAGCCGGAAGCAATCTATTTTCCGAAGACTGTTACAGACACGCAATCTGCCGAGAAGCCCGTACCTTTTGAATCGCTGTTTGAAACGCAAAAACGTGCTGTGGAAATTTACCCACAACCCAAAGCACTGGAGGAGAATGACTTCGTTGCCGGCAGCCGCCTACTGATACTAATACACGGCCTGAGCATGAACGATCTCGAGTGGACCTCGCATCAACACAACCATGGTGAGGCGCTGGCAAAAGACAGTGGCTACACGCCGATCTACGCACTCTATAACTCAGGTCTTAATATCTCAACAAATGGGCGCGAGCTCTGCAGCCAACTGACAGGTTTACTGAGGACATGGCCGGTGACTGTGGACTCCATTACGTTCATCGGTTTTAGCATGGGCGGCCTCCTCACCCGCAGTGCTATGCAAATTGCCAAGGAAGATGGTCACGCCTGGCTGGACAAGGTCGACAAGGCAGCTTACATCGGGACGCCACATCATGGCGCCATCATGGAACGCGGTGGGTACTGGTTGCAGAAGAGCCTGACTTATAGCCCCTATACTGCGCCACTTTCGGCACTCGCGCGAATCCGAAGCGCCGGCATTACCGACTTGCGCCACGGCAATGTGAGCGACGATGACTGGCAGCACCACGACAAACATCATGACCATACAGACCGCCGCCGACCCACGCCCCTGGCAGACGGCATAGAGCACTATGCGATGGGTGCCACTTTATCCAAACGCTCCGGCGAGCGCATAGGAAGATTGCTGGGCGATGGCCTCGTACACCCCTCCAGCGCAACCGGCAGACACAATCACCAGGGTTTTAATCTGCACTTTCCTGAGGGTCATACCAGAATACTCTACGACCTCGGACACCTGGCAATGCTGCACGACTCACGCGTGCTGGATCAACTGGTGCAGTGGCTGGGCCGTGCAGACTAGACATTTAGGTGGCGCTATAGCAAGGGACAGTATATCGGGAATATCGTGGCAAGCATCAATGCAGTGTCGACCGTAACGGCGTATTTAAATACGTCGCTTCCAACGACACGCATGGTATTGTGCTCATAAAAACAGGAGTCCCACCATGTCCATCGACTGCCGTACCCGACGTCATTGTGACAGGAAACCTCTGGACCGAGACGAAGTCATCGACTCGCTTATCCCACACGCGCTGTCTCGCAATGCCGAACTCACTGCCCGCGGCCTGCTCTACAAAAAGCTGCCGCCTCTCACATTGATGATCGACGGCCGCAGCGTCACCTTGCGCGAACGGCGCGGCGCTCTCCGCATCGAGGCAGGCGATGCCTCCGACAGCGCTGCGGTAAGCCTCGATAGCGATGCGCTGTCGGACCTCGTTCAGGACTGGGCGACGACTATGGGATTGGCAATGAGTTCGCGCGTCCAAATGACCCAGGGCAGCTTCGAGCACTGGATTGGCTGGGAACCTGTTTTCCGTGCGCTCTTCGATGGCAGACCCGTCCATGAAGCGGGCGCCATCACCGTCACTGATCGGGAAGGCAGAGACCTCGACCTCAGTCGTAGCTTCGAACTCGATGACGACCCCGATGAGATCTCACACTTTCTTGACGAGGCAGGATTTCTCCATCTGCGCAGCGTCTTTTCAGAGGACGAGATGGCCGCCGTGTCCGCTGACCTCGATGCCGCACTGGCGCGTGCGCGTCCCGACGATGGCGCGTCGTGGTGGGCAGGAGATTCGACGGGCGCGCAGCAGGCCGTGCGCGTACTGTTCTTTGATGAACAATCTGCTGCATTGTCGGCACTGCTCAAGGACGGCCGCCTGGGGTGGCTGTCCAAGGTAGCCGGTGACAATTTTTCCGGCTGCACCGAGGGATCGGGCTGGCTGGGCGCCGAGGGCCTCATCAAACCACTCGATATCAAGACCGGCCTCTCAGACCTCCCCTGGCACAAGGACTGCGGTCAGGGGCGTCACTCCTACTGCTGCAACAGTCTCACAGTCGGAATCTCTGTCACCGGCGCAAATGAGCACAGCGGTGCACTCGGAGTGGTTCCAGGCTCCCATCGCGCCAATGTGCAGAGCGCAGGCAAAGACGACAGTCTCGACTTGCCCGCGATCAAGCTAGTTACACAAACCGGAGACCTGACGGTCCATTGCAGTGATACGCTCCACCGCGCCTACCCGCCGATCGAGCGTCCGCGGAAGGTGATCTACACCGGCTTTCGGCAGGCTCTTATGGAGGGAGACATAATCGAGGAGGTGTCGGTCGAAAAACAACGAGCGGCGCGGGCACAGCTGACCAACGTACAGGAGCGTATAGCCGGCGCGGGGGTCAAGACCCAGGCAACCGAGTGTCTCAAATAATCACCGCACGCTGAAAAGCAGGTCGCGCCACTGCACGCTCCAGATAAGCGCGCAATCGGGGAGTATCATCTGTTACATAGCCTAAATAGTCCGCGATCATCATCCCGAAGACGAGCATAATATCCGCTGCGCTGAAGTTGTCACCGAGTATCCATTGCTGACTATCCAATGCCTGCTCGACCGCGCCCACAATCTCCGGCGCGATTTCCCGACCGCGCTCAACCAACGCCGGAATACGTCTGTCTTGTGGCATTGGACCGCTGTGCGCAGCGATCTCACCCATGATCACCGTCAGCGGATTCTCGCCATAATCCAGCCACTGAATAGCGAGCGCTCCCGCCTGTGTATCGCGCGGCGGCATGAGTCGGCCCCCACCGTACTTCGCATCGAGATACTGCAATATCGCGCTCGTCTCCCAGAGTACAAAACCGTCATCCTCGATAGCGGGCACCTTGCCCAGCGGATTGATCGCCAGATATTCAGGGCGCTTCATCGCGTCGCTGAACATCTCCACGGTCTGCAGTCGATACTCGAGCCCAATCTCCTCACAGAACCAGACTACGCGCGTGGAGCGCGACATGGGGGAGTGGTGAATGGTTATCATAGTTGATAGTGTTCCTGATGATATTTAGCCCTAATGTTATTAAGGCTTGTGCTGGGCTACAGTGGCAAGATGTTAACTAATCCCGAGAGAAAAGGCACTTATCCTGAATCTTCGGGCATCCCATCGGCGCAAAAGATGCGCTAAAAACCCACATAAAGCGTACCTGTACCTATAGAATGCTGCGTCTTCCCCTGGACCGTACATCATGCCTGACAACCAAAACTCAACTGGCACACCCTCCCCTCACACAGCCCGCCGATGGTTACTGCTGCTAGCCGTGTGCCTGGTGGTTGTCGCTGTACTGGGCGGACTCAAGTACGTGCAGGTCTCAAAAGCGATCGCATTCGGCAAATCCTTCCCCGAGCGTTCAGAGACCGTCACCAGCATAATTGCCACTCCGGTGGGCTGGCAGCAGCACTATCGCACCATTGGCGAAGTACACGCCACCCGATACGTCGAGCTGCGCACAGAGGTCGACGGCAAGATATCGGAGATCGGTTTTGTTGGCGGCAGCCCTGTCGTAACAGGACAGTCCCTGCTGGTACTGGACAGCACCGAAGAACGAGCTCAGTTGCAAGCGACCCGCGCCCAGTTAAAGCTTGCCCAGCTGCAGCTAGAGCGCGTCGGGGAACTGCGTGCCAAACAGCTGGCCAGTCAGAATGAGTATGACAGCGCGCAAGCGGACAAAGACATACTGGCCGCGAATGTTGCGGCGCTGTTGGCCAGAATCGAGAAAAAGTCCCTGCTTGCACCCTTTGGTGCACAAACTGGCCTGCATACATTCCAGGTCGGACAATATCTCCCTGCCAATGCGGTTATTACCGAGCTTACCGGTGGCGAGGATGAATTGTGGGTCGACTTCAATCTGCCGCAAGGAAAAAACGCGCTATCTATCGGTGATCCGCTGCAGATCTCCAGCCGCAGCTTCAGTGCGGGCCAGCTCACGGCGACCGTGATTGCCGCAGCCGCAAGCCTCAATTTGCAGTCTCGCAGCCGCCCCTACCGCGCGTTGTTAACTAACCCACCGGAGGCGATCCGGCCAGGATCAGTGGTTGATGTGGAGGTGGTCACTGGCAGCATCGAGGGCGTATTTCGACTTCCAGCAACTGCGGTCAGGCGCAACAGTTTCGGGGCGTTTGTCTACGTGCTGGAACAGGCCGAGCAGGGTGCGATAGCCGAATTTCGGGCCGTCCGTAGGCAAGTCACGGTAGGGCCCGGGGATGGTCAAGATATCGTCATTACCAGTGGGCTAGAGCCGGGCGAAAGAGTTGCCGCTATCGGGGCCTTCAAGCTGCTTGACGGCCTCTTGACTCACGTCGCCGAAAGTGAGCCGAATGCGAGTGCTGGGAGCTCCCCGAGTGAACCGGGAGAATCTGCAGCAGAGTCTGGACAATGAAAGCATTAATGGGTAACCCCAATATATTTGATGTCTTCGTAACGCGTCCATTGCTGGCTGTGGTTATCTCTTTTACGCTGGTGATCTTGGGAGTACGCGCGGCGATAAACATGCCAGTGCTTGAGTTTCCAGAGATCGAACTCTCCTCTCTGGTCATTACTACACCTTATGTCGGTGCCTCTGCAGAAACAGTACAGGGCTTTGTCACAGACCCGATTGAGCGCGCTGTCGCCTCCGTTCCCGGCATCGACTACGTGGATTCCAGCACCACAGCCGGTACGAGTGTCGTGACCGCCTGGTTGAAACTGAACGAATCCAGCACGCTGGCACTGGCTGAGCTGAATACCCGACTCAGCCAGATTCGCTTCGAACTTCCCGCGGGCGCGGAAGATCCGGCAGTCGATGTTGAACGCGCCGATGCCAGCAACGCAATATTCTATCTGGATGTACACATGGGCGGCCGCTCGCGAGCGGAAACTACCGACTACCTGACACGATACGTCGTGCCGATCATATCCTCCATTCCTGGCATTCAGAGCGTCCCTCTGCCGGGCGGGGCCGCTCCCGCCATGCGTGTGTGGTTAGACCCATTGCGCATGAACTATTTCAATGTGAGCGCGCAGGAGGTCCGCCAGGCACTCACCAGCAACAATGTTATCGCACCCATTGGCCGCATAGAAAACCAGCAGCTGCGTATCGATCTGCAAACCAGTGCCACCCTGAAAACCAAGGAAGACTTTGAGCAACTGGTTATCGCCAACGTCGATAATGCCATTGTTCGGATCAGCGATGTGGCGCGGCTGGAACTGGGCGAAGTCGAATCCAACCAGATAGCACGCCGCAGCCAACGCGACACCGTCTACCTTGCCGTTTATGGCCTGCCCGGCTCGAATGAGTTGGACATTGGCAACCGGCTTTACAAGGTTCTGGATGACATCAACGGCAACTTGCCTGACGGCATGCTGATTGAAATTGGCTACGACGGCACTCTTTACATGCGCGATGCGCTCAAAGAGATTTTTATCACGCTGGCGGAAACAGTTTTGCTGGTGGGGATTGTGGTCCTGCTGTTTATGGGTTCCGTTCGAAGTGCGCTAGTACCGCTGATTACCATTCCCATTTCACTACTGGGCGCCATGTCGGTCATGATGTTGATGGGGTTTTCATTTAATTTGCTGACAGTACTCGCCATCGTATTATCGGTGGGCCTGGTAGTCGACGATGCCATTGTGGTGGTAGAAAACGTCGCCCGATTTATGCGCGAGGGGATGAGCAGGCGCCAGGCAGCACTGGCCAGTTCGCGGCAGTTGCTCACACCTATCATCGGCATGACAGTGACTCTCGCTGCAGTGTATGTTCCCATCGGTTTTCTCTCTGGTTTAACCGGAGTATTGATCAGGGAGTTCGCCTTCACTCTGGCAGTTGCCGTTCTCATCAGTGGCCTTGTCGCCTTGACCCTGTCGCCCATTATGAGCGCCTATGTCAGCCCGCCTCGAGGCCGGGAGGGCAAGATGACGCTCTGGGTTAATGCACGTTTCGATGCACTGCGCGGGCGCTATGAATCAGCGCTGGAGAGCAGCCTGCGCTGGACACCCCAGCTTCTGGGCTTCGGCCTCTTCTTTTCCCTGTTGTCAATACCGTTCATGATGATGTCGCAGCAGGAGCTCGCGCCTATTGAAGACGAGAGCTCAATCTTCGTCATCTCAGCCGCGCCTCCCGAAGCATCATTGGCCTATACCCACAAACACATGCGGGATGTCGTTAGCGTAATGAATGGACTCGATTACGCCACGGATATGTGGCAAGTCCTCAATCCCAGTGGCGCCTTTGGTGGCCAGGACTTCGTCGACCCGGGCGAGCGCGATATGACACCAATGGATATGCTGCCCTCTACATTCGGTAAACTGTCGCGAGTTCCCGGGCTGCAGGCGTTTCCCAACTTGTTCCCCTCTCTGCCCAGTGCCGGGCAATTTTCTGTGGAATTGGTCGTTACAGCCCCAGCATCCGCCGAGGACATGCTGCCCTATGCTGAGCAATTGTTGCAGGCGGCCTATGCGTCTGGTCTCTTTTTGTTTGCCGACACCAACCTGAAAATTGATTTTCCACAGGCTCATTTTGAACTTGACCGCAACCGCATCGCCGACCTCGGGATGACGGTCGAAGATGTAAGCCAGCAGTTGTCGACTTATCTTTCGGGTAACTACGTGAATCGTTTTGATCTCGACGGCAGAGCCTATCGCGTAATCCCGATGCTGGAAGACGCAGAGCGGCTGGATGTGAATTCAGTGCAGCAGATTCAGCTGCAGACCCCTTCCGGCGCTATGGTGCCCTTCTCCTCACTGGCTACTCTGGAGGAGACCGTTGGGCCCCGTGTGTTGACCAAGTTTCAACAGCGTAACTCGTTTACTATTTTCGGCGGCATGATCCCCGTGTTTACCAAGGAGCAGGGACTGAAAGCCATAGAAGATGCTGCCGCCGACATCTTGCCCGATGGCTATCTCGTCGATTACGCCGGCGAATCGCGGCAAATTCGTGAGGAGGGAAATACCTTGATGGGGGCGCTGGGCTTTGCGTTAGCGTTTGTTTTTCTGGTGCTTGTGGTGCTGTTCAACAGCCTGCGGGATCCTCTGGTAGTCTTGCTGGGCTGCGTACCGCTGGCCTTGTCCGGCGCACTGATGTTCACCTTCCTGGGTTGGACCACGGTCAATATATACTCACAAATAGGCTTTATCACATTGGTCGGCCTGGTCGCCAAGAACGGTATTTTGATCGTTGAGTTTGCCAATCGCCTGCAGCAGGAAGGACGGAGCAAGCTAGACGCTATCACGCATGGTGCGAGTGTAAGATTACGCCCTGTGCTGATGACAACGGGTGCCACGGTTGTCGGTCATTTCCCTCTGGTGCTGGTGACAGGCGCCGGTGCGGAGGCCAGAAACAGTATTGGCATCATACTCGTCGCGGGGATGCTCATTGGCACCTTGTTCACGCTGTTTATCCTGCCCAGTGTTTACCTGTTGCTCGCCTCTGAACATACGCAAGACGAGACCGACGAACTCGGGCAGACTCTGGAACAGGGCACATGAACCCTCCTCAAAACACATGCCGTGTCAGGGTCATGTCACTTGCGCTGAGCCTCAGCCAGCGCAGCGACTTGATTAACTGTATCTGCAAACTATGTAATTACAGACTACGCTATCGCACCGGCCTCTTTCAGCGCTGCGATATCATCATCTGCAAAGCCCAGTTCCGACAGAATCTCCGCGGTATGCGCACCTAGCGCCGCACTGGGAAAACCGCAACCCGATGGCGTCTTGCTGAAATTGACCGGATTGCGCGGCTCTACCATGGGGCCGGCGACGGGATGTTCGCTTTCGACAAACAGGCCGTTGACCTGCATTTGCGGATCGCCTGGCAGATCACGCAGCATGTTGGCTCTGGCGCAGGGCACGTCCGCTGCCTCCAGTTTTGCCAGGGTCTCGTCCATATCCAACTGCAGGCCCCGCTCGAATATCTGACTGGTCACGGCATCGAGCATGTCCTCGTTTGCCATGCGATCCATCACAGTCGACAGGCGCGGGTCGCTGGAATCTACGCCGAAGGCGGCACACCAGCCGTGAAAATCGCTATCGGAGACAGGCGCGGCCTGCGCGTAGCCATTTCGAAATTTGATCAACCGGGAGTTCTTGGAGATCTGTATACCGGGTGTCGCAGTTTCGGATTTGAACTGCGCCGTGCCCGCGAGGTCCAGCCACAAGAAGCTCGCCACGACGTCCACCATCGAAATCTGCACATGTTGCCCACCCGCACCGCGCTCGCGTGCGAGCAGCGCAGCGGTGATTGCCTGGCTCACCTGCATCGCCGTAAGCTTGTCGGCGAACAATTGTTGATATTGTGCGGGCTCGTCGGTCTCGGCACTTTTCTGACTCATGGCTACGCCGGCAAAAGCCTGTACGACATTGTCATATGCCGCTTTCGCGGCCATCGGCCCTTCACGACCAAACCCGGAAACCGTTACATAAATGACCTGCGGATTAATCGCTGACAGCGTGGCGTAGTCTGCTTGCAGTCGTTCGGGAACTCCGGGCCGAAAGTTGTGGATGACCACATCCGCTTCTTTCACCAGACGATGCAGTATCGCCACCCCGGCTTCAGACTTTAGATTGAGTGCGATGCTGCGTTTGCCGCGATTCACTCCCTGGTAAATGGTAGTGACGCCGTTGCAACTGGCTCCGACATAGCGCGTCAGGTCGCCGATACCCGGCGCCTCCACCTTGATGACTTCAGCGCCCTGGTCAGCCAATGCGCCCGCTGCCAGCGGCGCTGCGATCATCGTACCAATATCCAGTATTCTGATACCCCGCAATGGGCCAGCCGGCGAATGCTCGTCGTGCTCGCTCATAACGGGCTCCCTCCAGCGTTCACTCTTTGTGGCAGCCTGACAGTCGCTTTACCCGGCGTAGTCACCCCTATCTGGTCGTTATCCAAAAAGATATCCAGGTCGACCAGTGCCTTGCTGTCTTGAAGACGTTTTTCTGTCACTTTCGCATGCGCACGAACGACCGCGCCGTTGCTATTCATACCGCGCATCTGAAAACTGAGTTTTTCTACCCAACCGCTGCGCCCAGCCCAATCTGTGAGCAGACGTCCCAGCATGCCGGTGGTCCAGCCCGTGTTGTAGAAAATTCCAGACATGCCGCTCTCCTGCGCGAATGCCGTATCGTGATGCACCAGGTTCCAGTCCTGCGAACCGCTGACCTGCAGTACCATCGCAGTCGCGTCTAGCTCTACGCTGAAACCGGGCAATTCATCACCAATAGCGACATCCTCCCAATACCGTTCTGCGCCGTAATCCATAGGTTGATCCATAGGTTGATCCACAGGTTGATCCATAGTGTAATCGCTAGTGTTCATACTGTTCCTCCCTCGCTTCCTGCCGCGCCTTCACGCTCTGCATCTTTCGCTACTTGCTCAGGTGAGCGGTGCACTAGCATCGTATTGCGCCATGTGGCGACAATCGTATCGTGTTGATTCATAAACGCAGTCTCGACCACAATCCAGATTGCGTGCGGGTCGAGGCGGATAGGCTTTTTGAAGACATCGGCAACTCGCAGCTCAAGGCGCAACAGGTCGCCCACCCGTATTGGCTCCAGAAACGCCCATTGCACTTCCATATTGATCCCGCGATCCCCGGGAGTGGGCACGCCGAACGTGAACAACGGGGCGTCCGACTCAATGCCGGGCAGTTCCATGGGCGGCCAGGGTCCGCTAGCGGCAAAATAAGTTGGCAGCATTGATGGCGGTGAGATTACAGCCCCGTAAGGACCGGCTGCCGCGATTTCGGGATCAAGGAACGCGGGGTTCAAGTCGCCAACCATGTGACAATGACGGCGAATGGGATCGTACTCGACTGGATAGCGCCCGGCGGCTTCACTGATGAGTTTGCCGACCCACTCTGCCCGGACAGCCTCGATATCGTAGTCGAGAACATTAATATTGCTCATGGCCTGAACATCTCCCTAGAGTAATTACGCAGTGCGCGAGGGTACTCGAGTTTCGATGGTATGTAGCGATGACTGCCTGCCAGGTCACTACTTTTCTGCCATGGAGTTCAAAAAGATAGTGGTACAGCAAGGGATTGCGCTGCGGACGCGCAATAACCGGTAGGTATTCTTAAGGTTGCTCGGACCCAACGGTGTTGCGCTGCGGGTATATCTCGATAGTCAGCTGGTGGAGAGCTGAATTGAAACTCTCCGTCGGGTGCTCTATGCAGTAGTCTTGTAACCATACCATCAGAATTTTACTGTTTTTCCTGCCGCCGATATCGTAGGTATCAAACGCCAGCCTGTTAATGCCAGTCAGGTAACCCATTAGATACAGCGAGAAACCATAAAGCGTGCGCCAATCGTCGTCCCTTTTGGCGCTTATCACTGCCTGATTAAGTGCTACGCAGCTCTCTAGATTGTCAAAGGTTCGCACGCTGTAATGCTTGTTCGTATCGGCTCCGCGCGCCGCTCCCGTTGTCAGCAATAGCGACACGGCCAGAACGACGCCGACTACTCGAATCAAAATCGCCATCTTGATGATTTCCTAGCCGCCATGGCGATGCCTGCCCAACTGCGCCTCAAGCTTCCGCTTCATCGGCAGCACCCACTGCTCCTTTAATTGCGACGATAACAGGCCAGCGTCTTCAAGGTCGTCACAGAGCTTCATCTGGTGGGCGAGATCAAACATATCGAACTGGCGACAGATCCGCGCCTGCTCATTGAGGGTGAGAAATGAGATGCCGGGGGATTCAAAATAGGAACCGTCGGCTCGCGCACCAGGGCCGCGATTCATCCAGTGCGTAATCAGCTGATTGTGCGCCCCTGTGAATACGCCCATGTACGGAAACGTCCACCCTTCCCAACCGACTTTCATATCGCGCCCGTAGTGGGTCGCCTTGATCTCATCAATGCCATTAGCGGTGACATCCATCACGCCGGCATACTGACAGGTGTAGATACAGTCCTGCGCATAGATCTCATCTACAAAAAAAATCCAGTCGTCACTGCGAGATGCTTCATCGTGAGCCGCTATCAGCTTATCTGCCGTGGCTCGCAGGACCTCTTCCGTTAATGTTTGCACCGTGTGTCTCCAATCAATAGGTGTCTGTAAACCGGTATCGAATACCGACGCTACAGATAGGCCTGCACCAGTTCTTCAACGGTCGCGCGCACATTATCACGGCTATATCCTAACTCGCCATTATCGGGCTCATAATCAATCACAGCATTGCGACCGGCATACAGAATGATATCGGGAAACAGCGGATGTTCCTCGGTGCTCACTTCCAGTTCTGCAGGATTGCCGACTGCTGCGAAGTACATCTCCAAATAGTCCTTCCAACTCAGGTTCTCGTCACCGACCAGGTAGGCCTTGCCACCTACCCCGCGTTCCAGTGCGCCGACAATGGCCTCGGACATGGATTTGCTGGAGATGTGGTTGACCCCGCCGGCAGGCGCTACCAGCGGCATGCCCTCCAGTCGCCCGGCGGCATACTGCACCAGCACCTCCAAATGCGCCAACGCCAGTCCCGTCACATGGCCCAGAATAAACGGTGCGTTCAGGCTACACACGTTAAAAGATTCGCTGTTGAGCGCGCGCAGGCCTTCATCCGCAAGAAAACGTGAGCGCACGTAGGCGTTGTCATCGATTCTTTCAGGTACCACTTGCGGGTAGTAAGTACCAATGTAAACGGCGCGCGCAATACCCGCCTCTTTTGCTCGGCTGAAAAAACGCGGAATCGCCCGCGTATTAACCCGCTCGAAAAAGGCCGCGCCATCTTCGCCGGGCGGGAGTTGCCGTATGTCAGCACCGGCGGCGAACACCAGTTGCTCAAAGCCACGTAAGGACTCAACAGGCAGGCTGTCGTCGGCATAGTCACCAGCCAGATGCTCAAAATCGCTTAAACACGGCAGCCTCGGTGCCGAACGCGATTGCAATGTTACCGTGTGCCCGGCATCGCGTAACTGCAGCGCCGCGTGAGCACCCGTAAGGCCTGTTCCACCGACCACCAAAATATCTGCCACAATAATTTCCCTAGGGACGCATGAACTGTCCGCCGTCAACGTTGAGGATGTGCCCGGTAATCCAACTCGCTTCATCCGACAATAAAAACAATGCCGCTTCAGCCATATCAGCGGGCGTACCGAGTCGCTTGATGGGCATACTCTTGATCATTTCCTTGGCGTAGTCGCCCGCCGTCTTGGCCAGTGCACCGGTGTCTGTGGGGCCGGGCGCAATGGCATTCACGCGAATCTTACGCCAGCCCAATTCATTGGCGATGCTCTGGGTAATGCCGTTCACCGCCAGTTTGGCAACACCGTAAAACCCGGTGCTCATCCACGCCGCCGTAGAAGACTGATTGATAATCGCCCCGCCACCACCAGCGGTCATAAAATCCACCACAGCGCGCGTCATAATGACGCAACCATGAGCGTTTATGCGCATGAACTTTTCCAGATAGTCCATCTCTACATTCATGTAGCCTTCGATTCGCATGTCACCGAAGATGGCCGCATTATTGATCAGGTAATTGATCGCGCCAAATTTGTCCATGGTGGCCTGCGCGCACGCTTTGGCCGAGGCCTCGGACCCAACATCGGTTTTTACAAACAGCGCGCTGCCGCCGCGGGCATTGATCGCCTCTGCAACACGCTGTCCGCCTTCTTCATTGAGTTCCGCGATCACCACGTTCATACCGCGCTCGGCACACGCCGTGGCGTAGCCCTCGCCGATACCGCCACCAGCACCGGTGATGATAATTGTCTTGTCGCTAAAATCCATGCGCATCTCCTCGTTAGAATATTGATTTAGAAGTGGGTGTGTTGGGGCGAATTTCCAGCAGGTCTATGGCCACCCCACGCGGTTGCGACAGAGCGTACCGCACAGCCTCGCCTACGTGACTGACGTCCATCCCTGTATCCATATGCGTACCAGCCTCCTTCCAAGCGGCAAGCGCGGACTCAAACGCAGCCTTGTCCCAACCGTCGGCAAAATTGGTCCATGCACCGCCAGGACGAATGCAGGTGACACCAATACCATCAGCCTGAAGTTCCAGCCTTAAGTCGCGCGTGAAGCGCTCTACTGCCGCCTTGGTGGAGGCGTAGATCGACAGATGGCTAATCTCGTCGTAATGCCAGGCGCTGGCCGAGGAAATATTGACAATGCGAGGATTCTCTGCGCCGCGCAATAACGGAATAGCGGCCTGAGAACAAAACACCGTACCCAGGAAATTGGTCTGCACCTGCTGCATCACCTCGTCTTCCACGAGGTGCTCAATCGCGTTGGGCGTGGCCATGCCGGCGTTGTTAATAAGACCGTCTACGCGGCCAAAATGCGTATTAATAGCTGCAAAAGCCGCGATGACCTGTGACCGCACACCGACATCTGCGGCGAAACCCATAGCGTGCTCGGCACCGATCGTTTCGACGGCCTTATCCAGCCCAGCCTGACTGCGACTGAGCAGTCCCACCCGCGCGCCGCTCGCAACCAGAGTCTTGGCAATGGCCAGCCCAAACCCCTTGGAGGCACCCGTAACGATATAGACCTTACCTGCCA
>JBDNIE010000105.1:0-4168 GCA_041688425.1 Halioglobus sp.
ACATGATCAATTTCTCCCAAACAGCGCGTCGAACCAGTCCCCTACCGCGGCCCCGGATCCGCGCGGCGCGCAATCGGTATGCTGCCGTGGTTCAGAGCCAACAATAAAGGGCAACCTGCGAGAATTCGGGCAGCCCTCTCCGGTCAGATAGCCGCTGCGATCATCAATCCACTGCGTCTGGATGCCATCGGGCATGCGGTAAGCCAGCGGCTGTTTGCTGGCACCCGCCATAAACTGCGCCCAGATCTTCAGCGCCCCGCTGCTGCCGGTGAGACCCGTACTGCCGTTGTCATCGCGTCCTATCCAACTGACCGCCAGCAAATCGCCGGAGAAACCGGCAAACCAGGAATCGCGCCCATCGTTGGTCGTTCCCGTTTTACCCGCCACGGCAAAATCTTTAGGCAGGTAGCGATAGACACCCTGCCCTGTGCCCTCGCGCACCACCGCGCGCAAGGCGAACTGCAACAGATGCACAGCTTGCAGGCTGACGGTGCGATCGTATTCCAGAGGATAGCGCCGCAGCGATTCACCATTGGCATCGACAATGTCGCGAATACCACGCAGCGGCATGCGAAAGCCACCGGCAGCAATAGTCTGGTACATCACTGCCATCTCCATCGGTGAATACTCACCCGCCCCGAGCATCAGCGCGGGCAGACGAGGCACGCCCTCCTCTACACCCAGACGTGCCAGCATATCAACGACGGCATTGATGCCCAGTTTCATTCCCAGCCGCGCACTCGCCAGATTGTACGATTGCGCCAATGCCTGATAGAGGAGCACATCACCGTGCACCTTGCGGTCAAAATTCTGCGGCTGCCATGGCTTGGCACCCGCGGCATTGATGGTTAGCGGAGTATCTGACAGCACAGTTGCCAGTGAATACTCCCGTGGCTTTTCCAGCGCTGCCAGGAAAATAGCAGATTTAAGCAGAGAGCCAGCCGGGCGCCGCGCATCCAGCGCGCGATTGAAACCGGCGAAGCGTGTCTGGCGCCCGCCGATAAGGGCCGCGACCTCACCGGTATCGAACCGCGTGACGACGGAGGCGCTCTGCAGCTTGCCGCTGGGGTCGATCTGGTCCAGCACGCTGGCGGTACTGCTCTCTAACTGGCGTTGCAACAGCGGGTCGAAACTGGTGAATATACTGAGACCTTTGGTCGTCAAATCTTCGTCGCGGTAATCGCGCCGCAGTTGTCGCCGCACCAAATCCAGGTAAGCGGGAAACGAACCGCGAATACTCCCTTCGCTATTGAGATCAAGCGGCTTGGCCCCGGCCATCGCCGCCTGCTCGCCAGAAATAACACCCTCTTGCGCCATCACATCCAACACCACACTGCGCCGCGCCACAGCGCGCTCAGGGTTACGTTCGGGGTTATACAATGAAGGGCCCTTAATCATGCCAATTAGCAGCGCTTCCTGGTGCAGATTGAGTTGATCCAGCGGCTTGCCAAAGTAGTGCTGGGCGGCCAGCGCAAAGCCGTGCACCGCGCGCGGCCCCTCCTGCCCCAGATACACCTCATTGATGTAGCTTTCCAGTATCTGGTCCTTGCTGTAATGCAGGTCCAGCAATATCGCCATAACCACTTCAGTCAGTTTGCGCACGATAGTGCGATCCGAGGTCAGGTAGTAGTTTTTCACCAACTGTTGCGTGATCGTACTGCCGCCGGCGACGACTTTACCGGAACGCAGATTACTGAATGCCGCACGAGTGATACCCACAATGGAGAAACCCCAGTGCTGGTAATAATTGCGATCTTCCACCGCGAGTAGGCCCAGGCGAAAACTCTCGGGGACCTCATCCAGCTGCACCAGTACGCGGTCTTCCCCGTGCTGGGGAAATATTCCGCCGATCTGCACCGGGTCCAGCCGCATGAGATCAACGGTTCTCCCAGACGACGACAGACTTTTAACCCGATTACCGCTGAATTCAATCAACACGCGGCGATCCGGTTCACGCTCACCAGGAAAATTGAAGCCTCGCGTGAACAGATCAAAGCGGTTGCTGTCGCGGGACACTTCTCCGCGCTTACTCGGCGTGTTCACTACACGATAGCCCAGAACGCCCAGTTCATAAGACAACTCCGCGGGAGACACCGCAGCACCGGAGAAAAGTTCCAGTGGCCGGGCGTACACCTTGGCCGGTAAACCCCACATCTTGTCGTTAAAAGTCGCCGTTATCCGGGCGTCGAGATAGACCGCAAACAGCGCCCCCACAACGAGGGCGACAAGCGCTAATTTGGCTAGGATATGGCTGGTACGGAACATGGGATGCGAGTGTACACCAGCTCTGGCTTCAAATAATTACCATTAATGCCCAATACAACAAACACCGGGTTCAGGCACACAGCACTGTCATTCAATCGGTGAATCAGGATAATGGTCGGCTGTTTTCAACGCAGTGGGCAAAACGACAATGAAGAAGTATGTGGCATATGGTCTAGGGGCAGCGCTGGTAGATACCGAGATTAAGGTACTTGACGCCGAGCTGGCGCAAATGAAGGTTGGCAAGGGCCTGATGACACTGGTCGACGAAGAACGGCGACTGGAATTGCTGAATCATCTTTCTGGCCATCTGGTCAAAGCCAGCCATGCCAGTGGCGGCAGCGCCGGTAATACGATGATTGCCACAGCGCAGTTCGGTGGCCCGACCTTCATGTCGTGCCAGGTTGCCAATGACACAGACGGCGACATCTACATCAACGACCTGGAAGCGGCGGGCGTCGACCACTGCTTTACGGGCGATCGCTCCGACGGCACCACAGGAAAGTGTCTGGTACTGATAACACCTGACGCCGAGCGCAGCATGAATACGTTTCTGGGTATCAGCGAAACCCTGTCTGTTGAACAGCTGGATGCCGAGGCGATTGCCGCCTCCGAATACCTTTATATAGAAGGCTATCTGGTAACGTCGCCGACAGGTCGTGCCGCCGCAGTGAAGGCCAGGGAAATCGCAGAAGCGGCGGGCGTCAAAACCGCGCTGAGTTTCTCCGACCCCGGCATGGTGGAGTTCTTTCGCGAGGGTATCACCGAGATGATCGGCACTCGGCTTGATCTGGTTTTTTGTAACGAGGACGAAGCGCTGGGCTGGGCCGAAAGCGACAGCATGGACGTAGCAGTGGAGCGATTAAAAACCATTGCCGACACTTTCGTGATCACACGTGGCTCGGAAGGCGCGCTCACCTTCGACGGCAGCACACTCTCAGAGATCCCCCCACACAAGGTTTTGGCAGTCGACACCAACGGTGCCGGCGACATGTTCGCAGGCGCATTTCTCTACGCCATCACACGCGGCGAGGATTTCCCCAAGGCAGGACGCTTTGCCAGCCTCGCCGCCGGCAAAGTCGTCGCCAATTACGGCCCGCGCCTGCCCGCAGCCGATTGCAAAGCGCTGCGCCAGGAGTTTTTTGGCGAGTAACGCTGCAGCAGGGGCCAAAAGGCCCCTAAAACAAGCCAATTTGTTTTTCCGTTAGCGCGCTGAAAGAGCTGCCCACAAAGCCCAGAATGCCCAGAATGCCATCCGCTACCGGCGCCAGCTGGCAATCCACATAGTGCTGGTAATCCAGCGGTGCCAGCGGCAGGCTCAGCGCCGCAGCCTTTTACGGTAGACAAGCTGCACGTCTTTCTCACCAGCACGCACACGCTCAGTCAGGTCTTTAACGTAGTCGGCATAGGGTTCCCCATTGAAAATGCGCCGATAAAGCTCCTCCTGAAACTCCCTGGCGATGCGCGTCCAGTCGGTGCGGACACTCTCCAGCCCCTTGAATACAAGCTGGTCGCCGTCCTTACCTGTCACCACGCCGGCATAGCGCTTCTTACTGCCTTTGTCCGAGCCCCGCACCGTGGGCATCAGAAAGCGTTTGAAATGGGTTTCAAATTGCAGTTCAAGCTCACTGCTCAAACCGAATTCCTGATGAATCGCGCTGCGCCACCACACGTTGATATCACGCTCCAGTTGACGTCCCGCCGCCTGCGCCTGCTCGTCCGAGCGAGCATCCTGAATCCACACAAATACGGAATCAGTATCGCCATAAATGACGCGGTGGCCGGCGGCTTCAATTGTGTCTCGGGTGCGGTTGAGTATCTGGTGCCCACGGCGGGTAATCGATGTCGAAAGACACTACTTTCAAGGAGGACCGGTAGGTGCCGGCTCTTACTGCAGGGTCTTCCA
>JBDNIE010000106.1:0-6228 GCA_041688425.1 Halioglobus sp.
ATGTACTCTAGGGCCGTACTCCAGGGCCGTACTCGAGGCGCTGAGGCTAGGGAGGATCATCAGGCGGCAATTCCTCCTGGGGTGCCAGTGGCATTGGTTTGCCATCCCAAGGAGTAGAGTGACCAAGCTGGCCGGTTGCGACGCCATAGGCGATCAGGGTCATCAATGTGACGGCGATGGTTACTCGCGCACCCAAGGAGTGGAGCGTTCGTCGCTTGTCCTTGTCGCCCTGGTCGACCATGAGAAAGTAAAATCCGCTTCCCAAGCTGGCGACCAACGCCAGCATCAATATGATAATTGCAGCACTTAACAATGGGTATCTCCTTCAATAGTCACGCATATTATAAACCAGTCGCAACACTTTGCACTGGAGTGTGGTGATGTCCGCCGTAAAACAGGCATTCCATTTCGACTTCGAGTGGCGCATGGCGCTGTTTACTTTGATTCTGGTGCCCTTGATGACCAGTCTGGGATTCTGGCAGTTGCAGCGTGGTGAGGATAAGGCCGCACTGGCGGCCACTTTCGAGACGCGTCAGCAGCAAGCTCCGGCCTTACTTTCCGCCCTGTGGGAAGAGACCCCTGAGGCCTTGGCATACGCACCGGTACGACTTGTTGGCAGCTTTTTGCCAGATGAGTATTTTCTGCGGGACAACCAGGTACGTAACGGTGTGTTCGGGTATGAAGTGCTGAGTGTCCTGCAGTTGCCCGACGCAGGCGGCACAGTATTGGTCAATCGCGGCTGGATTGCCGCCAGTTCCGATCGGGTTACGATGCCTCTGGTGCCGCAAGTAGAGGGTTTGGTAGAGGTCGTTGGCCATGTCTACGTCGCACCGGGTAAGCCCTTTTTGCTGGCAGAACAGCAGTTCGATGACACATGGCCTAAGCGTATACAAGCCGTGGAGATGGACAAGTTGATACCGGAGATAGCCGCATTGGGTGCGAGCAGAGTGTTTCCGTACCCTGTTCGCAGCAATGCGGGCGAGCCCGGCGCGCTATCGGCCGAGTGGCAGATAGTGAATATGAGCCCGGCGAAACATCACGGATATGCCGTACAGTGGTTCACTATGGCGGCGGTATTGTTTCTGTATTACCTGTTTCGCAGCAGCAATCTGTGGCAGGTGTTGAGGGGCTCAGGGAGCACACGCGAGTAAATGAAAAATACCGACTCGAAGAACAACAGCCGCATGGTACTGCTATTAATTGGCGGTATTCCTCTCACCATGATTCTTGCCGCCACGTGGTTGTGGTATTTCGTGGCGCACGGCGACCTGGATGTGGTGGAGGTGCTCGGCACTGCTAATCAGGGCACGCTGCTGCAGCCGCCCCGGCAAATAGATGAGCAAGTTATGCTGGACGACTCTGGCCTGCAGATTACGGTCGCAGCGTGGGAGCCGCCGCGCTGGTCGATGGTGGTGCCCGTAGCCAATGGCGAGTGCGGGCAGGCCTGTGAGAAGAGTCTCTACCTGACACGGCAGATTCATTTGGCAACGGGAAAGTACTTCAATCGCTTGCGTCGCCTGTCTGTTGGCGAGCAAGCCACCGAAAACACGCAGTTAGTAGTGGCTGAGCTTACCGATGGCCATCCGACACCCGTCGATTTTGCCAAATACCTGGTAACGGAGCACAAGGGGCTGGAAAATCTGATACTGTCTGACGCTGCTTTCACGGCCCTGTTCCCCGAGCATGCGGCAGACCCGAGTACCTGGTACCTGGTAGACCCTGCGGGCTGGATCATGATGTCCTACAATGACGAAATACCGTATAAAGACGTGATATCAGATATCAAATTCCTGCTCAAGAATTCCGGCGGCTAATAGCTCATGACCGAACTACAGCAGACAGGTGTGGCCAGCTGGCGCGACTATAAAGAGCTCACCAAGCCTAACGTCGTGCTGCTGATGATTCTCACTTCAGCAATCGGCATGTTTATGGCTGTGCCGGGGATGGTGCCGCTGGAGATCCTGGTGCTTGGCAACCTGGGGATTGCTCTATGTGCGGGCTCGGCGGCGGCGGTCAATCATTTGGTCGACCAACACGTCGACGAAAAAATGGTGCGTACGCACAATCGCCCCATCGCCCAGGGACGCGTGAGCAATGTACAGGCCACTATTTTTGCCGCAGTACTGGGCGTCCTTGGTATGACCATTCTGTTTGTCTGGATCAATGCATTAACGGCGTGGCTAACACTCGCGTCTCTGGTCGGCTATGCATTTGTATACACTATGTTTTTGAAGCGGGCGACTCCGCAAAACATTGTGATCGGTGGCCTGGCAGGTGCGGCCCCCCCTCTGCTCGGCTGGACGGCCGTTACGGGGGAGATACATGGCCATGCGTTACTGCTGGTGCTGATTATCTTTGCCTGGACACCGCCACACTTTTGGGCGCTTGCGATTCATCGTCGCGAGGAATACGCCGCAGTCGCAATTCCTATGCTGCCGGTCACACACGGGGTGGCGTTTACCAAGCTGCATATTCTGCTGTACACCATTCTTATGTTTCTCATCACGCTATTGCCCTTTGCGACTCGCATGAGCGGACCACTGTATCTTCTGGGCGCTGTGGTGCTTGGATGTGGGTTTCTGTACTGGGCGATTGAGTTGATACGCGATAAAAATCCTAATGCCCCGATGGAAACTTTCAAATATTCCATTGTCTATTTGATGGCGTTGTTCGTCATTATGTTGGTAGATCACTATATCTTTCCGGTGAGTACATTATGAGTCAGGCCCGCAATATCAAACTGACCGTCGCCGCCTTGCTGGTGGTGATGGCCGTGATGGTTTCTGGATTCGTCTATCGCATCTCACTGCCGAGGGTTATGACGGATACAGAAATGCAAATTAACGGTCTTTATCTGCTGCAAACCCCGCGCGATATAGGAGAGTTTGCACTCATCGACCACCATGGAGAGGCGTTTGACGCCGCTAGATTGGAAGGCCACTGGACGCTGATTTTTTTTGGTTTTACGTATTGTCCGGATATCTGCCCCGCCACTATGGCGTTCCTCAATCAATTTATGGACAATCTCGAGGGGACGGAAGCGGAGGATACTCAGGTGGTCATGCTTTCCGTGGATCCCGGACGCGACACGGTCGAGCAATTGGCCACTTACGTGCCCTTTTTTAACCCTGAATTTACCGGTGTCACGGGCGAGTTTCTGGACATTCACCGTTTTGCCACCTCCCTTAATACACCTTTTCGCAAAGTAATGGGCGAAGGCGACGACTACCAGGTGGACCATAGTTCTAATGTGGTACTTATAAACCCGCGGGGAGACTATCACGGGTTCTTCAAGGCGCCGCTGGATCTGGCGAAGATGAAGACAACCTATCGCTCCGCACGCTATCTTTGGGAACGCTAGGCTTATTAGAAGTTGCCAGAGAATGTAAGCACTTACTGATATAAAATACCCCGGTCGTTATCGACTGAGGGCGCTGCAAAAACAAAGTGAGTTCTATTATGGCTTCTGATTTTTCGCCGCTGGTTCTTGTTGACGGCTCCTCCTACGTATACCGCGCTTATCACGCCCTCCCTATGTTGACGACTTCCAGTGGCCAAAATACGGGCGCGGTGCGTGGGGTGATCAGTATGCTCAGGCGTTTGGTGGCCGACTACCCCAAAAGCCCGATTGCGGTAGTCTTCGATGCTAAGGGCAAGACCTTCCGCGACGAGATATTTGCCCAGTACAAGGCCCATCGCCCGCCGATGCCGGATGAGCTACGCGAGCAGATCGAACCCATTCATGAAATCGTCAAGGCGATGGGTTTGCCGTTTATCTGTGAATCCGGTGTGGAGGCAGATGACGTGATCGGCACGCTGGCACGCCAGGCGAGTGAGCAGGGCCAGCATGTGGTGATCTCCACCGGCGACAAGGACATGGCGCAGTTGGTGAACGCGCACACTACCTTGGTCAACACGATGACAGACACAGTGATGGACGAGGCGGGTGTGGAGGCCAAGTTTGGTATTCCACCGGCCCTGATCATCGACCTCCTTGCGCTGATGGGTGACAAGGTAGACAACATTCCTGGGGTGCCCGGTGTTGGTGAGAAAACGGCTCTGGGCCTGTTACAGGGTCTGGGGGGTCTCGACACGATATACGCCAATCTTGATAAGGTCGCAGCGCTAGCATTTCGCGGTGCCAAGACCATGGCCGCAAAACTGGAGCAGGAAAAGGACAATGCTTACCTCTCCTATCTGCTGGCCACCATCAAAACTGATGTGCCGCTGCAAAAACGCCCTGAAGAGTTGGTGAATGCATCGCCAGACCACGAGGCGCTTGTGGACTGGTTCACCCGGATGGAGTTTGGCTCCTGGCTGGATGATCTGCTAAGTGAGTCGGTGGCGCCCGTTGTGCACGCTGAACAGCCTGTGGTCGACTACGATATCGTCACCGAGCAAGCGGTCTTCGAGGTGTGGTTGGACGCGTTGAAGTTGGCACCGCTGTTTGCCTTCGACACCGAGACGACCAGTCTCAACTACATGGAGGCTCGCGTGGTCGGGGTGTCGTTTGCGGTGGAGCCCGGGAAGGCGGCCTACGTGCCGCTGGCCCACGATTATCTGGGCGCGCCTGAGCAGCTGTCACTGAATGAGGTGCTCGCCGCCCTCAAGCCCTTGCTCGAAGATGAAGGCCGGGCCAAGGTCGGACAAAACCTCAAATATGACGCCAGTGTGCTGGCCAATCACGGCATCACCCTGCGCGGTATCCGCTTCGACACCATGCTGGAATCGTATGTGCTGGACTCAACGGCCACGCGTCACGATATGAACAGTCTCGCCCTGAAGTATCTCGGCCAGAAAACTATTCATTTCCAGGATGTGGCGGGTAAGGGCGCCAAACAATTGACGTTCAATCAGGTCAAGGTAGAGGAAGCGGGCCCCTATGCTGCTGAGGACGCTGATATTACCCTGCGCCTGCACCAAGCCCTCTGGCCGAAGCTTGAGGAACACGAGCGTCTGCGTGATGTTTTAACAATGATTGAGGTGCCTTTGATACCGGTTTTGTCGCGCATTGAACGACAGGGCGCGCTGATTTCCCGAGAGTTGCTGGTGCAGCAGAGCACTGAACTGGGCAAGCGTCTGCTGGAACTCGAAGGTGAAGCCCACACGCTGGCCGGCCAGCCCTTCAATCTCGGCTCCCCGAAGCAATTGGGCGACATTCTGTTTGATAAACTGCAGCTACCTGTCATCAAGAAGACACCCAAAGGGGCGCCGTCTACTGCGGAGGATGTGCTGGCGGAATTAGCGTTGGATTATCCCCTGCCCCAGCTGCTCCTAGAGTATCGCAGCCTCAGCAAACTCAAATCTACTTACACGGACAAGTTACCGGAGATGATCAATGCCGCCACCGGCCGGGTTCATACGTCCTATCACCAGGCGGTGACAGCCACCGGCAGGTTATCGTCTACCGACCCCAATCTGCAGAATATCCCGATCCGTACGCAGGAGGGCCGGCGTATCCGGCAGGCCTTTATCGCCCCCGATGGTTACCGGATTCTGGCGGCTGACTACTCGCAAATTGAATTGCGCATCATGGCGCATTTATCGGCGGATGAGAGTTTGCTCAAGGCCTTCACTGAAGGACTGGATGTGCATTCGGCGACGGCCGCTGAGGTGTTTGAGGTGCCGCTGGAGTCTGTTTCGGGAGACCAGCGTCGCAAGGCAAAAGCAATCAACTTTGGCCTGATTTACGGAATGTCTGCGTTTGGACTGGCCAAGCAGCTGCATCTTGGCCGCCAGGAGGCGCAGCAGTATATCGACCGTTATTTCGAGCGTTACCCGGGTGTTGCGCAGTACATGGATCGCACCAAGGCTATTGCCAGAGAACAGGGCTACGTGGAAACCCTCTTCGGCAGGCGCCTTTATCTCCCTGAAATCAATGCGCGCAATAAGATGCGAGCGCAGGCGGCGGAGCGCACTGCGATCAATGCGCCTATGCAGGGCACGGCGGCTGATATTATCAAAAGGGCGATGCTGGCTGTGGACGACTGGCTGCAGCAGGGTGAGACGGATGCCCGCATGATTATGCAGGTGCACGATGAACTGGTGTTTGAGGTGGCGTCAGGTGAGGTGGTTGCTGTAGGTGAGCGGATCTGCCAGCTGATGTCGGGGGCGGCTGAGTTGTCGGTGCCGTTGTTGGTGGAGGCTGGGGTTGGTAGTAATTGGGATGAGGCACATTAGTAGCTGATTTGTATTCAAGCCGTCCCGTGCGCTCTGGCGAACTCTCCA
>JBDNIE010000107.1:0-6097 GCA_041688425.1 Halioglobus sp.
AAAAGGCGCGCGAGGCATTTGAGGGCGCATTGGCGCTGGACAGTGCTGACGTCGGTGCAAATTACTACCTTGCGCAGCTGGCCTTGGCCGAGAACGATACGATTGCTGCGCGCACGTACTACGAGAAGATACTTGCAGTGCAGCCAGACTCGATGCAAACACTGGTTGAACTGTCGATGCTCGATGCGCGAGAGGGAAAAGACAAGGCGTCAGTGGACCATCTTGAAAGAGCTATTGCCGCCGGCCCCAGCGCGCTGGAACCGCGCGTGTTGCTCGCGAGATTCTATCTGGCGACAGGTAAACCCGCCAAGATTGCTGCGCTGTTTACTAACCTGACTGCGCAGCAGCAACAGAATCCGGCGGTGCTGAAATTAATGGCGCTCTCACAGCTGTCTACCAAGGATGCTACTGCGGCGCAGTTCTCTCTGGAGCAGCTTCTGAAAGCCGCACCCGAAAGTGCGGAGATTCGTCATCTTATGGCAATGGCGGCAGCCGAGGCGGGAGACGCTGAGCGCACAGTGGATGAATTGCAGCGCGCGCTGGCCCTGGACGAAAACTATCTTCCATCAAGAATCGCACTGGCTAAAGTCTTCTTCGGGACCAACGCTATACCGGCGTTCGAAGAGCAAATGGCAAAATTGGAAGAGCTTGCGCCAGATAATCCTGATGTGCTTTTACTACAGGCTGCTGCTGCGCAACAACGCGGCGATACGAAGCAGGCCAAAAACATCGCGGAGAAGGCCTTCAAACTAGCGCCCTCAGGTATTGCGTTGATGTCTCTGGCAAGCTACGAGGAGGCCATGGGCGAGGGGAGTGCTGCGCTGCGCCGTCTTGCAGCATGGCTTGAGAAATATCCCGACGATATTCCTGTACGCGTGGCATACGCCAGCGCCCTGATGTCTGACCAGCAGGCTCCGCAGTCAACGACACAGTACGCGATCATTTTACAGGCGGAGCCAAACAACCTCACGGCTCTCAACAATCAGGCATGGATACTGAGGCAGGAAAATACGGCCCAGGCACTGGAGTACGCGCGTAAAGCTGCGCAACTGGCGCCGGATTCCCCCGACGTGCTGGATACGCTTGCGGTGATCGAGTACACCAATAAGGAGTATGAGCAGGCTCAGCGCAATATACTTCGCGCGCTGAAAGCTGCACCGGACAACCCGACGTTGAGATATCACAGTGCGATGATTGCCGCTGCTCGCAATGACCAATCAGGTGCGCGCGCCACATTAGAAAAATTACTGGCCGCGAATGCAAACTTTCCCGAAAGATCGGATGCACAAGCGTTGCTCGCGCAACTTCAGGAGTAGTTGGCAATCGCACTGGATCAGGATTTATTGCAGACTCTCTCGGACTGAGCGGGGCCTTGCATGACTCATGCTTTCGCTAGGGTTCCTGCGGCGCAGATTCCTTCTCAAATTCCGCGATGGCTTGCTCCACGGGTCCTAGCATAGATGCCGCGCGCGGGTAGCCCGCATACTGCGCGATGAACAGCAGAAATTCCCGCGCTTCGGCAGGGTTGATTTCCCCGCGCTTGAGTGACGCCTTGATTTGGATTTTGAAAGTGGTGGCTTCACCCTTTTCTGCGATGATGCCCAATAGCAGGATACGCTTGTCGCGCATGGATAGCGTCTCTCGTGTCCACAATTCAGCGAACAGCTGTTTGAGCATGATATCCGTAAATGCATAGCCCTCCGGTGGGACTACGACATCACCGGCATAGACATCCTGTATCGTTTTTTCGCCCAGCGCGCGGCGTTCTTCGTCATTCATTATTGTCTCCCGTCGACCTGGTTGATTTGGTCGGCTCAGTTGGGCTGGTGGACTTGGTCGAACTTGTCCATTCAGTCGAGTGTGCCAAATATTTTGTCGTAAAAAGGTGTTAGCGTCGCGTAATTGCCTTTGTGCATATTCTCGTGGTGTACGTGGTGTTTTGCTACGATCCAGTTCACCGCCTTGTAGGGGAAGCGGGGTAGGTCGAAGAACACATGGTTGATTTGGTTGATCTGGGTAAAAATCAGGTAGGTCACGATAATGGTGGTGATCTGGAAAGGACCCATCAGTGCCGCCAAAAATACGACCGAACCCATAAAGATTGCCAGCCCGACGAACGTCTCGAAGGGGTGCACATAGTGCGCATCGAGATAGGTGGGATTGCGCGCCTGATGATGTATGGCGTGAATTTTGCGCATCGCACCCTGTCCGTGGAACCAGAAGCGATGTGACAGATAGTACAGAAAGTCATAGAACATCAGGATAACGACTATATCCAGCAGGACCTTCCACGCCGACTGCGCCTGCAGCGTTATGCAAAAGGGCAACAGCAGCAGGAAGAAGGTGACATTGCAGTACAGTCCGACTTTTTGCGTGGCGCGCACGATCGGTGGATATTTTTCCTGCGCCCATTTAGTTTTGTCTTTTTCCTTGTTGAGTGCGCGCATAGTGGCGAGGGCAGGCGCGCTGAATGCCAGTCGCTTGCCAACAATAGTGATGGCTGCGATGCCCGCCAGTGCGAGCAGTGAAGCCACTATGTGATAGTGCTGCCAGAGATAGGAAAGCCATTCGTTGTTCATCGTCTATAACCTCGTATTCCCCGATGGGGCTAACAGCAGTCGCGCCAATTCCTGGCTCTCCCGCTTTCCCAGTTGTTGTTGTAGTTGTCTAGCCAGCAGACTGATATCCACCGTGCCCTTGTGTTCAAAGATGTCCTGTTCCAGATGCAGGCCGCGGTAAAGCTCATGCAATGTGGCATTCATGCGCTTGAGCGCGGCCTTGCCAATTACCATTGCGAATTCGGCCTCCAGTTTGTCGACACTGGCGACGGAATTGGCGATTAGCTGCTGTCCGCGAGCTGTGAAGTACAAAACGACTTGTCGCGCATCCATTGGGTCTACTTGCCGCTGCAGGTAGCCTGACTCTTCCAGTTCCATCGCGATCGCACTGATGGCCTGCTTGCTAACGTCGTGTGCAGCAGCCATTTGCTGGATGCGCCCACCTGCAGGCCCAATCAAGGTCAGTACTTGACCAAAGGACAGTTTGAGCCCGGTGTGACCTGCAGCACGGGTCAGCTCCATTAGTCGTTGCAGGATGTAATCAGACAGTCTCGGCAGCAGTGCACCAAACAACGTACTGCTCGGCTGCGCGCCGGGTTGAGCGGTATGCAGTGAAAGCCCCAGGGATAAATGGCGGTAGATCTTGCCAAGCGATTTGCTGGTGTCGGTCATTTGCGTATCGCCGACGATGCTTGCGAACGCCTGATCCAGTTGCGTAACGATGTGTATTCCGTCGCGTCTCAGTTGTATGCCGCGCGGCGAAAGCGTAAGTTGTTTGGCGCGTCCATCAACCGGGTCGGCAGTGCGTGTGATGTATCCCGCAGCCTCGACCTGCTTAACCGCTTGGTTACAGGCCTGCCGGGAAATGCCCAGTATGTCAGCAAGCTCAGAAAGCCGTTTGTCTCCCGCGCCCAGTAGGGTGATGTAGGGGGAGAAGCCCAAGCGAAGGTCGGTGTGGCCACATTGCTCCTGCAGCGTGTGCATCATTCGTGTTTGCACATAGCGTGCGACACCGAGCAGATGTCTCGAGAAATTGTGGCGGTATCGATTCCAAACCAATGCGGGATCAACCCTGTGGGTGATTATGGCGCTCATAAAAATATAGTAAATACAAATTGACGAGTAGTCAATTCATATTGACATATAGCCGATAGTGTCTACACTGCCAATCAATAATGACCGAGCACAGTCAGCTAGCTTTGATTAAAAAGCGGTGGTGCCAACGGGGGAGAGAACATGCGTACTAAGATTAATGTCGGCTACATCGGGCTGGGCAATATTGGAAAGCCATCCGCTCAGCGCTTGATTTGCGACGCTTTTAAAGCACATGTTTACGACGTCTATGCACCCGCTGTAGAAGAACTGGTGGCCGCGGGTGCAATCGGTTGTACTTCCGTTGCCCAACTTGCCAGTCTGTGCTCACATATCGGTATTTGTGTTCGCGATGATACGCAAGTGCAGGATTTGCTGCATGGCGACGCGGGTGTTTTCGCGCATGCCGCCAAGGGTTCGCTTATCGCAATACACAGCACAGTCACGCAGGCCAATCTGCTGCGATGGTCTGAGGAAGCGGCGCAACGGGGGCTCGATCTTATTGACGCGCCTATTACCGGGGGCGCGCACAGGGCAGTGGACGGTACACTGTGTTACATGGTCGGAGGAACGCAGGAACAACTGGCGGCAGGCACGCTGGTGTTTGCGACCTCTGCCGAGAAGATTGTTCATGCCGGGCCGATTGGTGCAGGCATTGCGCTGAAACTGTGCAACAACTTTATCCAGTACACCGAGTTTGTTGCGATGGTGGAAGCCACGCGGCTGGCCGAAGCGTGTGGACTTTCAGCGGAAGTACTGCGTGCAGTTGGCTTATCGAACGGTGTGGTTAACGAGCAGATGCATATGTTTGCCAGTGGCCGCAACGCGGTGGCGAAGTCCTCGACAGAGGAACAGATGGACGCGTATTTCGGAGTCATGGGGCGTCTTGGCCGCAAGGACCTGGAGTGCGCTATTAGCACGGCAGCAGATATGGGCGTAGTCATGCCCACCGCCGAATTTATACGTGACCGTATCGAAAATGTGTTTTTGGCCAAGGACGAATCACGCCCACCGATGTAACAGGAGCAAACCAGAATGAATCCGGAAACCCGACTGTTTATTGATGGCGAGTTGTGCGATGCCGTCTCCGGCAGGACCTATGCCAACATTAATCCTGCAACTGAGGAACGTATGGGGCAGGTCGCTGATGCCGGTTGTGAGGATATGGACAGGGCCATAGCCGCCGCCAGGCGCGCTTTTGATGAAACCGACTGGTCGAGCAACCATACGTTCCGCCACAAGTGCCTGCAGCAGCTGCAAGCGGGACTGCGCGCAGTGCAGGAAGAGTTCAAGCAACAGATAGCGGCAGAGACCGGCTCGCCGCTCGGCATTTGTGGTGCGATGGGGCCGCAATGCGAGCTTCCCATTGGCTTTATCGATTACACACTGCAGTCCCTGCCGGGGTATGAGTGGAGCCGCGATCTGGGTATCTCTGAAATGATGGGTGGAAAGAGTCGCCGCCTTGTTGAAAAAGAAGCCATTGGTGTGGTCGCCTGTATCACCCCGTGGAACGTCCCTTTGCAGATCAACCTTGCCAAGTGCATACCGGCACTCGCTGCTGGCTGCACGGTGGTATTGAAAGCAGCACCAGACACGCCCTGGTCAGCAACGATGCTGGGCCGCGTGGTGCAACAGTGCACTGATATTCCGGCAGGGGTATTTAATGTCATCACCTCGCAAGATCCCAGTGCGGTCGGCGATCAATTGGTGGGCGATGCGCGCGTGGATATGGTCTCTTTCACCGGGTCCACGGCGATTGGCAAACACATCATGGCGCGCGCTGCGCAGACGGTGAAAAAGGTGTTTCTGGAGTTGGGTGGTAAGTCCGCCAACATCATTCTCGACGATGCTGACCTGGGCTCCAGTCTGCTCAGTTGCCTCGCGGTCTGTTTCCATTCGGGGCAGGGCTGTGCAATACACACGCGGCTGTTGATTCCGCGCTCCCGCCAGGCCGAAGTAGAAGCGTTGCTGCCGACCTATTTTGGCTTCATTCAGTACGGTGATCCTAGTTCCGACAGCCAGATCATGGGCTCTTTGGTGAATGCCCGTCAGCGCGAACGTGTGCTCGCCTATATAGAAAAAGGCAAGGCCGAGGGTGCGCGCCTGTTGTTGGGTGGTGGGGTGCCGGCGCACCTTCAGAAGGGTTATTACGTTGAGCCCACGGTGTTTATGGATGTCACCAATGATATGACCATTGCCCGTGAGGAGATCTTTGGGCCCGTGCTCGCGGTCATCGCTTACGACGACGAAGACGAAGCGGTGCGTATTGCCAATGATTCCGACTTCGGCCTGTCCGGCGGCGTATGGTCTGCCAGCGAAGCGCGTGCATTGTCCGTTGCCCGCCGCATTCGCAGCGGTACGGTCAACGTGAACGGTGGTAATTTTTACGGTGCCGACGCCCCGTTCGGTGGCTACAAGCAAAGTGGCATTGGACGCGAAATGGGTCG
>JBDNIE010000108.1:0-20298 GCA_041688425.1 Halioglobus sp.
GCCAGATGGTGAACCGGCCCTTTGGTAAAAAGTCCAAGCAGTTGCTGGAACGGCACGATGCCAGCGACTTTGAGCTGCGCACACAGGATATCCTCGATCCCGACCCGGAGAATTAGCGATTCTGCGTGCGCCTCGCAGTGGCGCAGTAATACTTTGTGTACCCTTCTGGGAGCATTTCCAGTAACCTCAGAGGGGTACCATAATTATTATTTATGCGCCCGAAGGAAATCACCATGTTTAAACGCACTCCTGATAACCGATCCACTGTCGCCAAAAAATTACTGATGCCCGGACTCGCCGTGGCTCTTGTTCTCAGCGGTTGTGGCAGCAGTAACAACAACAACTCGAACGCCTTCATTGATCCGGTAGATCCGGTAGATCCCGTAGATCCCGTAGATCCGATAACGCCGACATTGGTGGATCGGGCCCATTACATCTTGCCGCCGGGCAACTTTGGCGGAATACCAACCTCTGTAAATTCGTTGGATCAGCTGCCTCTTTACGACGGATTGACACCGTTGCGCGGCAATGTCACTGACGCGGATATCGAAAGGCTCTTTCTTCCGGAAGACTTCCAGCCGATTGGTGAAACGACGGAGGAGGCCACTGGGCGTCCTGGAACAACGATTCTCTATGACGAATTCGGTGTTGCGCATATCACCGGGGAAACGCGGGACGATTTGTCTTTCGGTGCCGGCTGGGTAACTGCTCGCGACAGGGGTTTACTGGTGGACCTGGGCCGTGGGCCGGCCCGTGTTGCGGTCGCCGATGTCCCCGGTATCAATGCGTTTGGGTTGGTGACCAGTTTCCAGACTTTCATACCTAGCGCGGCAACCGAGCAGCTGGTGACTGATCAGGTAGAACTTATTATTGAAGAATACGGTGACTTTGGCCGCGAGATTATTGCCGATTTAGAGGCCTATGCAGCCGGTTACAACGCCTACGTTGAAACACAGGGCGATAACCCCGATCCGATCAATGTGAACGATGTGATTGCCACAGCAGCGTTTATCGGGTCGATATTTGGTGCCGGTGGTGGTGCAGAGGCACAAAACGCTGAGTTTCTCTCAACGCTAATCGACGGGCTGGGCGACGGTCCGGGCCAGATGGCATGGGAGGACGTCATGCTGTTCAATGACCCGGAAGCGCCGACTACCATTAGCGCCCGCTTTGACTACGGCACGATGACAGGCGGCGCGGTCACAGGCTCAGCTGTTATAGACGCAGGATCGATCATTTCACTTGATCCGCGCGCTCCGGTGATGCCAATGACGTTCAACACGAGTGTCCCGTTGGCGGAAGAGCCATCACCGTTGCAGTTGGTAGAGTATTTTTCGGCCACTCTTGCTCAGGCTTTCGGAGCGGGTGATTCGGTGCTGGTTCCGGCCGCAGAAGCGCCGATCAAGCGCAGGGCATCGAACTTCCTGATTGTGGATGCGCCGCAGTCGGTCAACAACACAAATTTGGCGGTTATGGGTCCGCAGTTGGGCTACTACTATCCCGAGATCGTGATGCAGATTCACCTCAGTGGGCCGGGCATCGAGGCGCAGGGCGCTGCCGTGCCGGGGCTGTCGATGTACCTCCTTCTAGGCCGCACCAAGGACTATGCCTGGAGCCTGACCTCTGCCAGCCACGATGTACGCGATGTCTTCGCCGAAGAGCTGTGTAACCCCGACGAATCCCCGGCTACCCGCGCATCTGATCACTATATTTACCAGGACGAGTGCATTGCTTTCGAGATGTTCGATGCGGGTACATTGCAAGGCGTTCCGCTGCGTTATCCGGTGTCGGTCCACGGGCCGATGATTGGCACAGCGACCTCCAATGGTATGCCTATAGCACTCACGCGCAAGCGCTCGACGTTCGGGCGCGATGGCCTGAATCTGGCGGCCCTCAAGCTTATGACCGAGGGTGAGGCGACCACGCCGGAAAAATTCTGGGAATCGGCCAACAACTTCGGCTTTACGTTTAACTGGGGCTATATGTCGCGTGACAATGTCGCCTTTTTCTCCTCCGGCTATCTCCCGGTGCGCGCACCTGGCCTGGACCGCCGCCTGCCCACCTGGGGTACCGGGGAGTATGAATGGCGGGGCTTCCTGACCGAGGCCGAGCACCCGCACGCAGCAGAAGGCCCTTCAGGGCGGCTGCTCAACTGGAACAACCAATCGGCTCCAGGCTTCATGCACGGTGATGGAGAGTTCTATGGCTCGATACATCGGGTCGAATTGTTTGATCAGTTTCCCGACAAGGTCGATCTGGCGGGTGTGGTGGGCGTAATGAACCGATCTGCCACGGAAGACGTGCTCTCACCGGTATGGCCGGTGATTAGTGAAGTGCTGCGGGGCTCTGAGGCTCCTACTCCGTTGGCGGGACAGGTCGTCGACATAATGGACGCTTGGGTAGCCATGGACGCGCCGCGACTGGATGCTGACGACGACGGCATGTATGAGGAAGCCGGCGCAACGATCATGGATGCGCTTTTCAGGCCTCTGGCCGAGACAGTGATGCGTCCGGTTTTCGGCAGTTCTATCGGCGCCTTGAACAGCAGAGTGAGCCTTGGCAGCACCTCCGGCGCGAGTCTTGTCGACAAAGACCTGCGTACGCTCCTGGGCAGGCCAGTAGAAGGGCCATTCAACTTGAGCTACTGCGGGGGTGGCGACCTGGAAGCTTGCAGGGATTCCCTGTGGCAGATCGTTGATGAAGTGGCCCAGAAACTTGCGGCAGAACGTGGTGACGACCCAACTACGTGGCTCCGTGAAGGCGCCAGATCTGGCTTTGCTCCGGGTCTTATCAACAACACGTTCCGCTCTACCAATCGGCCCACGTTCCAGCAGGTGCTGGAATTTATTCCGCCGGCTGGTGAGGGCTGATTCGAGGAGGGTCTGAGCACTGCGCCTGTCAATTGACGGGCGCAAGAATCACCTGAGTGATCTCGATCAGGCTGCGGCCTTCTTGCCCTGCGTTTTACCTCCCGCTTTACGGGCGATAATTGATGAAACGCGCTTACTGCGCTTGGCTTTTGCCGCGCCGCGCCCTTTCGCACTGCGCACCACTTTCGCGGCCAGCGCCGCATCGGTTTGCGGTGCGGTGCGCAGCCAGTGCGCCTGATCGATTTCAAAGGCGTGCAGAATAGTGTCCAGGGTGCGGCCAATACGTGTCGTTGTGTCGATAATAGGGATTTTGGGCCAGGTCGCCCGTTCGCCCGCTTTGATCAGCTCAGCCATTTCGTCTTCCGACAGCATCTTCAACAGTTTGCCGAGGCTGGACAGCCCATAGCCGGGGGAGATATTGATGTCGCCGGTATACTGCTGTTCCAGCAGTGCATTGACAGCATTCATGGCGGTACCCAGCTGCGGGCCGATCTTGCCGTAACGCTGAAAAACATCGAGGTATCCCCGCAGCATTTGCTTGGTGGCCGCCACCGAGGCATCTGAGAGTATCTTGCGCAGCCCGGGTCTCCCAACCGGCTCGCGGCCCAGCCCCGGCATGACCTGCGAGACAACAAAATGATTGACCCCATACAGTCTCGCCAGCCGTTTGGCCGGCAGATCCTGCGAAAATGACCCGTCGATCCAGCGGCGCGAGGGCAGGTAGGGTTTGATTTCCCCATGCACATTGCGCGCCTCTAACTGCACGGGCTGGAAAACGCCGGGCAGCGCCGTAGAGGCCAGCACCGCTGACCGCAACGTGACATTGGGTGACGCGATATGGTTGAGCAGGCGTGACTGCTGTCGCGGTTGCGCAGGCGAAATCGAGATGTTGATACTGCGTCCGGTTTTCTCGTAGGCCTCCTTGAAGGTCATGTCCGGTATCAGTTTGGCCATCGCCCGCTTGATGGACTTCATGTCGATCTGCTTGCTCATGCCGAAGCCGATTTTGAGGTTGTCGCTGTTTTCGGTGAGCGAGCGAGCGAGGTAATTGTCATCGAACAGTGCCAGGAATTCCTGGTCACTGCGTGCGCCGACAATAGCGGCGACAAAGGATCCGGCACTGGCACCAGAAATCACTACCGGGCACAATTTTTGTTCAATCAGAGCTTTGAGTACCCCAAAGTGAAAATATCCCAGCGTACCCCCGCCGCTCAACATCAGTGCTGAACGGCCGTAGCAGTGACTGGCGGTCTGAAAGAACTCGATACGGTCCGCCCAGGAAATACCTTTGAAGCGTCGCGGTGAAAGATAGGCAAGAGCGTCACAGATTTCGTCGATGTACTCGCTGATCAGGATTTTGGTACCGGACCGGGCCTTTTGATACAGTTTCGGATTACCCATTCCGGCCATATTGCCGTGGATGCCCTCGTTGAGCGCGAACAGTAGCCCCTGATCGTCACCGCGCCGGCGCAGCGTGCGCAGGCGTTGCAGCCGGGTATTGATACTGGCGTCATCATAGAGCGCGGATGCGGATTTTGCGCGCCAGGTATCGCCGCCGGTGAGGCGATCATAGGCTTCGGCCAGTGCTTGCCATTGTTGGTAGTCGTCCGCAGCGGCGGTGGATACGTCCAGTTCTTTTGCAGCGCGGCTATTTCGGGGGTCTTTTTTGTCTGTCATGGTGTGTACCAGGCTGATTCTTGTGAGGCTAGCACAGGATACGTTAAAAGGTAGAGTCTGGACTATGCCAGAAGCATTCGGGCGGACTCGGTGAATCCATCATAGCCCGGGCAAATGTGGCATGCCAGAGATCGCGCGGAGAAGGAGTGCGGTACCGTAATCTTGAGTCCGACCGGCTCCGTGCAGCGCCGGGCCTTGTTTTAGTCCCGACGGGTGAGCGCAGGCCGCACTCTCCTCGTTTCGCGCTTTACCGGCGTCAAATTGACTAATCTACCATAATCAATGAACGCTCCAAACTCGACGCATTTTAGGGTATACTATCGCTCACTTTTTGACCGAACCGTATTTATAACCCTCCCTAACTGACAACCTCGCAGGACAGACTGAATGCTAACCGCACAAAAACTGGAAAAAATCATCGAACTTGAAGACAACCTCAGAAACCAATACCAAACACAACTAGACACAAAATCAGCTGAAATTGAACAGCTCGTCAAAAAGCACGACGAACAGCAAGCTGTTATCGCAAAGCAACTGACGCAATTGACCGCTCACTCGGCAGAAGTATCTGCCAATAAGCGGGTAGAGCAGCTCAGCCGGGAACTCACCAATCGCTGCGACAAACTGACTGAAGAAGTCGCCTCACAGAAGAAGCGCATCAAGGAGCTGCAGAAGAATCTGGGCGACGAGCGCGCCGAAGTGAAGACGCTGAAGCAGTACGACGCGGCCGCGATGAAGAAGAATCTCGACGCCAATAAGAAAAAGTTAGTAGAAAAAACCTCCGCTAATGCGTTGATGCAGAAATCCCTGAGTAAATCCAAGGCCGAAAACGCCGAGTTGCAAGCCAAGGTGAAAGAGCTGGAAGCCAAGCTTGCAGAATTCGATACGGCTGAAGCTGAAGAAGAACAGGAAGCTGCAGCCGCTTAACAGCGGCTGTGCGGCGATGTTAGTGCGAGCCTACCGTTTTCACACGGCTCGATCCGCCCGCCTTATTCGACGTTAATCCAATGATCGCTGCTTTTGGGGGATGCCACCGCCATCCCTCGATAGCACGAGTAAAGTAAGCCCCCCGGTTATTGTCCCAGGAAATTTCTTCCATGAAGCAATCCATTTCCATGCGTTTGGCGGAAGAACTCGCCGTACACGAAAAACAAGTTATCGCGGCGGTGGCCCTGTTGGATGAGGGCGCCACGGTGCCTTTTATCTCGCGCTATCGCAAGGAGGTTACCGGCGGGCTGGATGATACCCAGATGCGGCAACTGGAAGAACGGCTGCGCTATCTGCGCGAGATGGAAGAACGCCGCGAAACCATCATCGCCAGTGTGTCAGAGCAGGGAAAACTGACGGCGGCACTGGAAGAATCAATGCGCAGCGCCGATACCAAGAGTCGATTGGAAGATCTGTACCTGCCTTACAAGCTCAAACGTCGCACCAAGGCGATGATTGCCCGCGAGGCAGGTCTGGAACCACTGGCAGATGCGCTGTTTCAGGACCCAACGCTGGACCCGGACACCGCCTCTGCCGATTACCTTGATGCGGACGCGGGTTTTGCCGACGCCAAGGCAGCCCTCGATGGCGCCAAACAAATCCTTATGGAGCGCTTTGCTGAAGATGCCGATCTGCTGGCCAGCTTGCGCGATTTTCTGCAGGCGCAGAGCTTGTTGGCGGCACGGCTGGTGGCAGGCAAAGAGCAGGAGGGCGCTAAGTTCAGCGATTACTTTGAGCATACCGAAGCCTACAAGACCGTACCGTCCCACCGCGCATTAGCGATGTTTCGCGGTCGCAGTGAAGGTGTGCTGATGCTCGATTTGCGATTGTCGGCCGAGGAATCGCCGCTGGACGCGCATCCCTGTGAGGCAATGATCGCCTCCCGCTGGCAAATTCAGGACAAGGGCCGTGCGGCGGATAAATGGCTGCGAGAAGTCGTGCGCTGGACCTGGCGCGTCAAACTGCTGACACACCTGCAATCGGACTTGCTCACGCAGTTGCGCGAGCGCGCCGAGCTGGAAGCGATCAAGGTTTTTGGTAGCAATCTCAAGGACTTGCTGCTGGCAGCGCCGGCCGGCCCTAAAGCGACTATTGGCCTCGACCCCGGTCTGCGTACCGGTGTCAAAGTGGCGGTAGTGGACGCCACCGGGAAAGTGCTGGATCACGGCGCTATTTTCCCCACGCCGCCACACAACAAGACGCGAGAAGCCGCTGCGCTGCTCTTGGCGATGATCAAAAAGCACGGTATCAGCTTGATTAGCATCGGCAACGGGACTGGCAGCCGCGAGACCGACCGATTTGTCGGTGACTTGCTTGCCGCACACCCAGAGCTGGATGTGCGCAAAGTGATGGTCAATGAGGCGGGTGCCTCAATCTATTCAGCATCCGAATTTGCCGCGCGCGAGTTTCCTGATCTGGATGTCACCATACGCGGTGCTGTGTCCATTGCCCGGCGCTTACAGGATCCTCTGGCAGAGCTGGTCAAGATCGACCCGAAATCCATTGGCGTAGGCCAGTACCAGCACGATGTCAGCCAGGTACAACTGGGGCGGCAACTGAACGCGGTAGTAGAAGACTGTGTGAACGCCGTCGGTGTCGACCTGAACACCGCTTCTGCACCGTTACTCACCCGAGTGTCGGGGTTGAGTCAGCGCATTGCTGACAATATTGTGGCGCTGCGCGATGATAAGGGACGATTTCTGGACAGAAAAACCCTGCTCAAGGTGAGCGGTATGGGTGAGAAAACCTATCAGCAGGCAGCGGGCTTTCTGCGGGTTATGAATGGCAGTAACCCGCTCGATGCCTCCGCCGTGCACCCGGAATCTTATGCGGTGGTAGAGACGATTGCCGCATCAACCCAGCGACAGGTGCACAGCCTGATTGGTGACAGTACCTTTTTGCGCAGTATCAAGCCCGCTGAATATGTGACAGCCTCCGTCGGGCTGCCTACCGTGACCGATATTCTGAGAGAGCTGGAAAAACCCGGTCGCGACCCACGTCCAGAGTTCAAGACGGCCAGGTTGCAGGACGGTGTGGAGAAAATAACCGATCTGAATCTCGACATGATTCTTGAAGGTACCGTGACCAATGTCACCAGTTTTGGTGCCTTCGTGGATATCGGCGTGCATCAGGATGGGTTGGTGCACATCTCAGCGATGTCGGATAAGTTCATCAAGGATCCCCGCGAGGCGGCCAAGGCAGGCGATATCATCAAGGTAAAGGTCATGGAGATCGATGTCGCCAGGCAGCGCATAGCGCTCAGTATGCGCCTGACGGATAGCGCGCAGGATCGTTCTTCCAAAGAGGGTGCCCGACCAAGCCGCGCCAGACCCGATGAGCGTTCATCCCGGTCAGGTGAGAGCAAGGCGGCATCGTCACGCTCCAGGGACAGAGCCCCTGAAGGCGCCTTTGCAGCGGCCTTCGCCAAAGCGAAAGAGAAGCCCTGAGCGCGATCTGCGAGAAAATGCCGGTTGAGACGACTGTTCGTAACACGTGATAGTGCATACTGTTCCTGCGACGTTTCGGAAGGAAAGTATTAATGTGGTTACATACCAGCTGTGATCTTGTGTTCGAAATTGAGCTGCCAACACCCTTGGTTATGATGCTGCGCTCGCGCAGTGGGGCACAGCAGTGGGTTGCGAGCGAGCAGTACCGGTTCAATCCCAGTGTGCCGGTGATTGAATTCACAGACGGTTACGGCAATTTGTGCCAGCGACTGGTCGCACCGGCGGGCATCTTCGAGGTGCACACTGCTGCGGAGGTGATGATTCCCGATACATTGGATCAGGCGCCCAATGCGCCTTTCGTCGAAATACAGAATTTGCCCGACGCGATGTTCTGCTATCTGCTACCCAGCCGCTTTTGTGAATCTGATCGGTTTGGGCAGATGGCGACCGAAATTACCGCAGGTCAGTTCCCCGGTTACAATCAGGTCGCTGCCATCGAGGCCTGGTTGCGCGGCAACATTCGATTCGACCCCTATGCTGGTGACGTTCATGTTTCCGCCATTGACGTCAATGCACGGCGGTGGGGTGTTTGCCGGGACCTGTCCCATCTGGGTATTGCCCTGTGTCGCAGCCTCAGCATTCCTGCCCGCATGGTCGTAGGCTATCTGTACGGTCTGCAGCCTATGGATCTCCACGCTTGGTTCGAAGCGTATGTCGGTGGTCGGTGGTACTCGTTTGATGCGACGCAGCACGGAGTGCCCGGGGGTTATGTGGCTATCGGCTATGGTCGCGATGCAGCGGACGTAGCCATCTACAACCAATTTGGTCCGGCGTTGTTTCCCGCACAGCAATACGTGAGTGTTCAGCTTGGCGCGCCGTCCAGTGCCTAGCGAGGAGCAACGAGTCGTGTGGGGCCATCCGCTCATCAAGTGAATCACGCTGCAGGGTCTTCCCGAGGTGTTGTCGTCCCGAACTACTGAATTTACTATTCCGTTATGACAGACTCCAGTGAAAACCCAGCGCGGAAAATCATCCATGTCGATATGGACGCTTTCTTCGCCAGCGTAGAACAACGCGATAACCCCATGCTGCGCGGCAAGCCAGTGGCGGTGGGAGGCTCCGCCAAGCGCGGAGTAGTGGCGGCCGCAAGCTATGAGGCGCGGCAATTCGGTGTGCGCTCGGCCATGCCTTCAGTCACGGCTGCGAGACGTTGCCCGGCGCTGTTGTTTGTGCCGCCACGCTTTGAGGTCTATCACGTTGTATCCCAGCAGATTCGGCAGATATTCTCGCGTTACAGCGATCTGGTGGAGCCGCTTTCCTTGGATGAAGCCTACCTTGATGTTACTGACGACAAGCAGCGGGTCGGCAGTGCTGTTGGTATCGCGCAACTGATCAGGCTCGCGATCCGCGACGAAACGGGCCTAACCGCCAGCGCAGGCGTGAGCTACAACAAGTTTCTGGCTAAGGTGGCCTCGGACCAGAACAAGCCTGATGGGATCTTTGTTATCCGCCCACACGAAGGCGCCGACTTTGTTGCTACTTTGCCGGTACGCAGGTTCTACGGCGTGGGACCAAAGACGGCAGAGCGTATGGAGGGGCTGGGGATTAAAGTTGGCGCTGACCTGCGTGATAAGACTATGGATTTTATGACTGGGCACTTTGGCAAGTCTGCCGAGTACCTCTACCATGCGGCGCGCGGTGTTGACCATCGAAGTGTGAAACCCAACCGAACTCGTAAGTCGGTGGGGCGTGAACAAACCTACAGCGAAGACCTTACCGCCAACGACGAGTTGCGCGATGCTTTGGAGCACATTATCGATAGCACCTGGCTGCGGATAGAAAAAAACGCTGTGAGGGGTCGCACGGTGACGCTGAAAGTGAAGTATGCAGATTTTCGCCAGATTACGCGCAGTAAATCCTGCACCGACTACCTTACACAGAAAACCCAGTTTGGCGGCATGGGCCGGGAATTGCTGGCTCAGTTACTGCCGGTTGAGACTGGCGTAAGGCTACTGGGATTAACACTGTCGGGGTTGGCCGAGCGGAAGTTGCAACAGTTATCCAAACCAGCGGAGCAGATGATTAATGAACAGCGGGCATTTGATTTTTGATGTACTCATGATCGCCGCAGGTGCCGCCATGACGCGCGCTGTATCAGTTTGCTCCAGCCAATAATTGCTGATATTCCTCATTGCTGCGTAACACCAGTCTTCCGGCTGCGATCAGGCGATCAACCGCTTCGTCGTTCAGTACAAACGAAGTGGGCAGCTGCTTTAGATAATCCTGCTCTTCCGGGTCGGGATGTGAGCTGAAGTTCACTTCGACGAAGTGGAAGGCTACACCTTGGCATTCTTCACCAGATTGGTTCGGGGGGGCGTTGTCACCGTACTCCTGTACATTCCTGCGCAAAAACTTCTGTTCGTAGTCTTCAAAGATACGGTCACCGTACAAGCCGAAATAGGCCGCAGTGAAGCTGCCGCCAGAGACCGCGGTAATGACATCAATTTCATCCGAGATGTAGTTTGAATTATCTGCATCGCCTATGCTTGTTTCAGACAACTCCTCTAATACGCCATAGAAGAAAGCGGCGGCCCGGGTTCCTCCCCCCGAGAAAGCCAGTAGCACCAGCGCCTCGTTCCTGTTGCCGATATCACGCCTGCTGTTCTGGATAGTGTAGCTGTCGCCATCATGTTCAATTTTCGTGAGGGGCGGATTGACTGGGTATGTCGTTGTGCAGGCAGAAACGAACAGAAGAAAGAAGGATAAGATGAATGCTCGAAACTGCGGGGGTGTCGCCCTGTTGTTTAGGATTAAATCTGACTTCATGCTGCTGGCATCCATTGAGTCTCTGGTCGCTGAATTTCGTTGTTAGAAGCGTATGTAGAGCATGACGCTATTTGTGCGCGATATACGTTCTCAAGCGACACTCAGTATTACTGACTGTCGCTCGGCGGGTAAATGACTTTCCAGTCCTGCTTCATATCGATAACGGTCCAGCCTTTTTCCCTCGCTTCATCGAGGCCCTTGTCGAGCTTGCCAATATGGGAGTCTCGGTCGTAGGCCCACTCTCGCTCTGCATCCGTATGGTGAAGATAGAGCATTAAGCTTGGACCGTCACCCGCGGCAGTGTATTGCAGCATTTGCAAGTCGCCGTCCGAGTTGCCGGATGCAATGACAGGGCGTCGGCCGATATGTGAGTTGATCCCTACGGGCTTGCCTTCCTTGTCGTCTACAAAATTTAATCCGGGCTGGCGCATCAAGATCGGCGCTCCGTCACGCATCTCGAATTCGACTTTGATGCTGCTACCGACAACCTGTTCAGGTGGTATGCCATAAACGTGTTCCGTCCAGGGGCGCATGAACTCGATACCGCCGCCGGAGACAATGAAGGTCTTGAAGTCGTTGGCGCGCAAGTAGTCAAGCAGTTCCAGCATGGGTTGATAAACCATCTCCGTATAGAGTCGCTTGGTGACTGGATGCCGGGCGGTGGCGACCCATTCAGTCACGATCTCTTCAAACTCGTCTGTGCTCATGCCCGCGTGGCTCGCCATGATGATTTCGCCCACCGATTTCATGCCGCCAGCCAAAGCGTTATTGACGTCTCCTTTAAGCAGTGAAGCGAAAGGCTCCTGCGTTTTCCATTCCGGGTGTTGCGGAGCGAGAGTGTTAACGCGGTCGATAGCGAAGAACAGTTGGAAATACATGGGCTGTTCAGCCCAGAGGTTACCATCGTTGTCGAAGGTGGCAATGCGCTCAGGAATGGGTATGTAATCAGTAGATCCCTTTGTCGTCACTTTCGCCATGAACTCCATGATGGACTGCTTTGATTTGCCCTCATTCCAGGATGGCAGCGGATCAGTAGTTTCAGCCATCGCCATGCCAGCAAATATAAAGGTGAGGCTGAGCGTTAACACCGTAAGGAAACGTCTTAGAATCTTCATGTGCTATTCCTTGGTGAAATAAGTTGAATGAATAGATCGTGCTCTATGCAGAATATCTTTCGGTTGAAAAAATAATTTAGATGTTCCGGACGTGCCTTCCCCGAGTCGAAAGCAGGTCTTCACGTCATCGTAAAATCAGGTGCGATTGCCGCGGTCTAAACGCCTTGCTTGGAGGGTGCTTCAGAAATGGCCCGCTAACATCTCAAAGGCGACTAATTTAGGCTGCGATTTTCAACAGGATTAAAACAAAAAAGTCCGTATTGAAATATCAAACACGGACTATTGTTGTCTGGGAACCTAGTTTCTAATCGACCTATCCATCAACGTCTTCAGGCCACCCATCGCTTTCTGCGTTTCCAACGTGCCGTAACCAATATTGCTGGCACTTAAAGAGCCGCCAGGCTGAAACGGGTAGTCTTCGATCGTGCTGAAGAACTTTTGCACAAAACCTTGCGCAGGAACCATCAACCACATGTTGTCAGCGTACCACCGCACATACATACCAGAATCGCGTGAGGCGCTTTCAAAGGGGTCAGCTCGCAGGTTAGTGATCACTGGCCACGCCGGCGTTTCTCTATACGCCTCGTTGATCGCACCTCTTTCGATAGCAAATGAGACTTTCCAGTCGTCTACCCGTATCGCGTTGAGCATGCCGCTGGCCGCAAAGTACATGATTTCCCTTCGGGGTCCTTTTTCCTCAGTGCCTTCGAAATACGGCTTGAAGTTGTAGCCATCGAGGTGCACGCGGAACTTCTTGCCGTTAGCTTGATAACCGTCTTTTGATGCCAGTTTTTCTTTCACATCAGGAACGCCAGCCGCGGCCAGCAACGTCGGCATCCAGTCTTCCTGGCTCATAATATCGTTAATTATAGTGCGCGGTTTGATGGTGCCGGGCCATTTGACCATTTGTGGCACTCTCATTCCGCCTTCCCAGGTTGTGCCCTTTTCTCCGTAGTAGGGTGTTGCGCCACCATCGGGCCAGGTAAATTTCTCCGCTCCATTATCGGTCGAGAAAATGACAATAGTGTTGTCGTCCACGCCAAGAGTTTTGAGCTCTTCAAGGAAACTGCCTACCATGTCATCGAGCTCTACCATACCGTCAGCATAGAGGCCGATCCCGGTAATACCCTGGTATTTTTCCTGCAAGCGTGTCCACACGTGCATACGGGTGAAGTTCATCCATACGAAGAACGGCTTATCCGCTTCAACTGCGGCGGCCATAAACTTTTTAGCAGCCCCACCGAACTCGGAATCAACCGTTTCCATACGCTTTCTAGACAAGGGACCAGTGTCTTCAATTTTGCCATCTGCAAATGAATGAATCACACCGCGTGGTCCGAACTTTTTGTGAAATTCCGGATCTTTCGGATAGTAGTATGTTTCAGGCTCTTCTTCCGCGTTCAGGTGGTAGAGGTTGCCAAAAAATTCATCAAAACCGTGATTGGTGGGCAGGTGCTTGTCCTGGTCACCTAAGTGGTTTTTGCCAAATTGTCCGGTCGCATAACCCTGCTCTCTCAACAGGTCAGCAATAGTGGGTGCCCAGTCGGGAATGCCTTGATCACTGCCCGGCATGCCGATGGTCAACAAACCTGTGCGGAACGGCTGCTGGCCCAGAATGAATGACGCACGGCCAGCAGTGCAAGACTGTTGCGCATACATATCTGTGAATAAGGCGCCCTCATCCGCAATGGAGTCAATATTGGGCGTTTTATAGCCCATTCCACCCCGATTGTAGGCACTGGTATTCCAGACGCCAATATCATCGCCCCAGAGAACAAGAATATTCGGTTTGTCTGCCGCCACGACAGAAGTGCTTAACGCCAATGCCGATATAGCCAATGAATAAAGCGCTATTAGTGTTTTTCTTAACATGCGGCTCTCCTGAACGTAAAAAGATTTAACTAGAAATACATTTTATAATTTTAGGGTCTAAAACAATAACGCCAGGCGCAGTTGCTCTTCACCGAATAGTACACTGAAAGTCGCAGCAGATTCTTTCCATTAAAAAACAAGCAAAAAACCTCATCGACTCAGTATGTTGTTGGCAAAAAAGAGACTCACTTTAGAACGAGGACTAGCGATATTGCCAATGCATCTTTAATCAACCAGTGATAACCTTTGGTTATGAGGTTTACTCTGAGACAAATTGAGCACGCAGAAGTTTTGGCGCGCCACCGGAATTTTCGTGAAGCAGCTGTGGAACTGTGTATCAGCCAACCTGCGTTAACACGGAGTATTAAATGTCTGGAAGCGATTCTCGGCGGCCAGTTATTCGACCGCTTGAGCACAGGCGTCGAGCCAACCGGGGCTGGGCTGGTGTTTCTGGAGAAAGCGCGTCAGTTGCTGGTGAAGTCCAGTGAGCTGGAGCAAGAAGTGGGGGCCACGCTGGGGCTTACACTGGGGTCGCTCTCCATAGCGACAGGGCCTTACCCAGGAGAGTATCTGGTACCGGAAGCCCTGGCCCGGCTAATTGGGCAGTACCCTGAGCTGTCCTATCAAATCTCGGAGATGGATTGGAGTGAAATTCCGGATAGTCTGTTGACGCGCAACGCAGATATCGCCGTTGCCGATATTGGCAGCATTGATGATGATCCCAGATTTGATACTGAACTGTTGATTGACGATCCACTTTTTTACGTTTGCAGAAGAGACCACCCGCTCGCGAACCGCAGCCACGTAGCCCTGAGCGAGGTTCGTTCTTATCCGCTGGTTGCAAACAGCGTACCCGCTAGAATGGCCAGCTTTATAACCCATCCGGGGCCATCGGGGTCAATCAACCGAGACACAGGTGTCTTTGGCCCGCGAGTTGAAGTGACGACATTTTCCGCGACCAAGCGCGTGCTCTTTTCGTCCAATGCCGTGGCTTGCGCGCCAATACTGCAAGTTGAACCAGAGTTGAACAGCGGCAGCCTGACGCTGATACGGACAGAGCCGGTACCTTTGCAAATGAAAGCGGGATTTATTTACCTGGCCGGACGCACCCTTAGCGCTGCAGCAATGCGTTATATGGAGGAAGTCAGGTCGATAAAAGCACTGATGGACAGCCGCTCCACAGAATTTGAAGCAAAGTTTCGAGCGTATTGAGCAGGGGATCATATCTGCCGCGGTTTAGGGGTAGGTATTTTCAGCGTGTCCCGAAAAGCTTAACTCGGTTTGGCGCCGCTCCCGCAGCTCAAAGCAGTGCCATTTCCCCCGGCTCTATTCATAGCTCAAGTTGGTGGCTTTGCCGCGGAACACCCAGAACACATAGGCTGAATAAAACAATATCACCGGCAGCGTCACCGCTACGCCGTAGAAAATAAACTGCAGGGAGTTGGTCGCCGCTGCCGCCTCATACAAGTCCATTCTCCCGATGACGATATCCGGATAGATACTGTAGGCGAGCCCCAGTGCCGCCATCAGGCAAATAAGTATAAGCAGAGCATAGACCACCCAGTTGGTGCCATTGCGCAAATACTCGGGTCGGCGCAACAAGCGGTACACAGCAAAATAGGCAACAAGACAGGTAACCGGTATTGGCATTAGTCCGATGGCATTGGGCAACGTAAACCAGCGGCTCGCAATCTCGCTGCTCACGATGGGTGTGGCAATGCTTACCAGTAGCAGCGCAAAACCCATCGGTGGGAGGGCGACCCGCCCCCATCGTACGGCTTTATCGAACAGTGCGCCCTCGGTCTTTATCAGCAACCAGCTCGCGCCTAGCATGATATACAATGACGGTAGCGTCATGGCGATTAATGCGGCGAACAACCAGCTGGTAAGCGATGATTGAAGGCCGGTGATATAAGCCCCCAACATCCAGCCCTGCGACGATGCGGCCGTCAGGGAGCCGAAAAAGAACGCGCGATTCCAGAGCTTTTTGCGCCCGTCGCCAGCCTTAACCCGGAAGTCAAAGGCAACGCCTCGCAAGATCAGGCCAAACAGCATAATTGTCACCGGGATGTACAATTCTGTAAGTACGATCCCGTAAGCTTGGGGGAAGGCGATCAGTAGAATACCGATACCCAGTACGATCCATGTTTCATTGGCATCCCAGAACGGTCCGATAGAGGCAATCATAGTGTCTTTTTCGGTTTCGTCGGCGAGTGGTAGCAGTATTCCCACGCCCAGATCAAAACCGTCTAGAACCACATACAACAATAGCGCAAGCCCCATCGCGGCGACGAAAAAGACGGGCAGGAATGTTTCCACTAGAGGGTCTCCCCTACGCGGGCAGTGCGCTTATAACCGGGCTCCAATGATAAAGACTGTGCGGGTTTAGAGGCCAGATAACGCAGGGCCTGGATATAGGAGATGAGGAGGAATGTGTAGAGGCCAATATAGCCCAACAGCGTGCCTGTCAGAGTCGCGCTGGAATGATCCGCCACCACATCCGCCGATTTAACAAGTCCGTAGACGATCCATGGTTGGCGACCAATCTCGGTGACATACCAGCCCGCCAGTGTTGCTATCCAGCCGGAAAATGTCATGGCAGATAACACCAGCAATAAGGTGTTGCTAATAGTGCGGCCGCGCAGAAACTGCAGCGCGCTCCACCACGACACCAACAACATCAGGGCGCCCATGCCCAGCATGACGCGGAACGACCAGAACACGATGGCCACCGGCGGGTGTTCGCCCTCGAACTCGTTGAGGCCTTTGACCTCGCCATCGAGGCTGTGAGTGAGGATGAGGCTGCCCGCTTTGGGTATCTGCAGCGCGAAATGAGTGGTGCGTTCTTCTTCATCGGGGAAGCCGAACACTGTGAAGGCTGCACCGCGTTCCGTTTCCCACACCGCTTCCATGGCCGCAATCTTGGCCGGTTGATGTTCCAGCGTGTTCAAGCCGTGCAGATCGCCCAGGACTATTTGCACGGGTATTAGAATGGCGGCCATAAAAACCCCCGTTTTCATAACCATCACGGTGGCGGGGCCGTCCACGCCGCGCCGCGCGCGCCATGCACTGACGCCGGCGATCAGGAATGCGCTGGTGAGAAAGCATGCGGTCATCATGTGCGCGAACCGGTAGGGAAAAGACGGGTTGAAGATGATCTGTAGCCAGTCTTCCGCAAAGAACACGCCATTCTCAATGGTGAAACCTGCAGGCGTCTGCATCCATGAATTGAGCGCCAGTATCCAGAAGCCGGATATGGACGTACCGATGGCGACCATCGCTGTCGCAAACAAATGGATGCGATTGGAGACGCGACTTTTACCGAACAGCATGATGCCGAGGAAGGACGCCTCCAGAAAGAAGGCCGTTAGCACCTCGTAGCCCAGCAGTGGGCCGGCAATATTCCCCGCCCGTTCCATAAAGCCCGGCCAGTTGGTGCCGAATTGAAAGCTCATAGTGATGCCCGAAACCACGCCGAGAGCAAAGGTAAGTGCGAAAATTTTCACCCAGAAGTAATAGGCATACTCCCAAGCGCGGTCGTCGGACAACGTGAAACGCACGCGAAAATACAACAACACCCACGCTAGCCCGATCGTGATTCCGGGAAACAGAATATGGAAACTGATATTGGCCGCAAACTGGATGCGAGCAAGAACGAAGGGATCGAACTCCATTGTCATCTCTCTGTGTGGCGACGCACTCAGACGTCAGGTGGCTAGTAAGCAGTGTTGCTTGTGCTCGCCAGCGGCCTATGCGTACCCCTATTCTACCTGATTTCAGCAGGCCCCGATGACACCCTGGGGTTACACTCGGCTTAGAGACAGCAGTCGCTCTGCATTGCCGCGCAGCAGGGCATAGCGTCGATCGGGCCTATCCTCGGTGATGATTAACAATTTAGCCAGACTGGCCGCGACATGATAAAACGGCCAATCGCTGCCAAACAGCATACGCTCTCCACCGGTGCGCGCGAGCATATCGTTCAGTGTGGTCACGCCCTGCCCGTGCATATCCAGCCATACATTGTCGTAGCGCTGTGCCAGAGGCAGGGCCTCGGCCACATCGCGGGCGCCTGAATGTCCGAGCACGAATTGCAGCTTGGGGAAGGTCTTTAGTGCCGCCTCATAATGGCGAGGCAGGGCATAGCGATGGGTCAATTCAGGCTCAATGCCCGCGCGACCGCAGTGGAAGAAGACGATGAGCCCCAGCCTTGCGCAGGCCTCGTACAGTTCCATCATCGCGTTGGAATCGGGGTAGGCGCGCTGCATCGTCGGGTGGAACTTGATAATGCGGGCGCCTGCGTCAGCGTAGGCTTGCAAGCGGGAAAAACGCGCCGGGTCCTGCGGGTGCACTGAACAGCCGAGTATCAGTCGCTGCCTCGCGCCGGCCAGATTAATTGCCTTGATCCAGCGTTCCGTCAGGTCGTCGCCAAAGGGCAGATCAAAGGCAATCGGCATGATGCTGGCGCGTTCGATGCCGCAGGCGTCCATCTCGTGCAATAGGTTGGGTATGGTCTGTGTTTTGGCGCTAGCACTGCCCCACAGGCCCTGTGCAGCTGAACCCCACCACAACGCATCCAGCGCCTCGTCGCTGAAGTTGCGGTTGATGTAAACATCCAGATCAAGGTCGCAGCCCGGCGTGGTGGCATCGCAATCGAGTAGATGTCTCACCCGGCCGGTGCGCTGCTGTAAATCCACCTCGGGAGCCAGTAACAGGGACATCCCCAGGTGGCAGTGTATATCGATGGCTTTTGGCAGGTCGAGCGCCACGAGGCGCAACTCACCCCTGGTATCAAGTTCAAACCAGGGCAGTTCTGCAAGGCCTCGATATCCCTTGAATTGCAGTGGGCCAAAGGGACCGTGTCCGCTGGCTGTGCCCTCATCCAGGCGTTGCTGCGCTAACTGTGTAATGTCCGCTTCGGTGTAGCGCGCGCCGGGATCTTCACCCGTGCAGGAAGCAAGCCAGGTACTGGTCGTTGAAAGTGCCGCAAATTGCAGGAACCTGCGGCGATTCAGTGGGTTACGCATGTTGGATTATTCCCGATTTCTGATGCGCTGGAAGGATCACTGTATAGCCTTGGACTGCATAAAGTACAGGACTCAGACGTCGCCCCTGTTGCTGCTTGCGACTATCACGCTCCCAGCTTTCCTGTCGCACCGGCCATTGCGAACAGCCATGTGCTGCCTGGGCCGCAAAGTGCAGACGGTGCCAGCTGACAATTAATTACCCAAAAAGGCATACTTACGCCAAAGGCTCCAGGGGCGACTGCGCAGCGGTCTCTGTGAATCCGTCAAACGACCTGGCTAGCGCCCCGGTATACTATGAAAACGTCGCTTATTCTCTGCCCCATTCTGCTTGGCTCTCTCGCATTGTCCAGTTGTGGCGGTGGCGGCGGTGGAACTAGCGGCACTCCGGGTGCTGATAGTTCGCCGACCCCGACGACGTCACCACAACCGCCGACCCCGAATCCCCCTGGCGACCATAGCCCTACTATTAGCCCGGATAACTATGTTTTGTTTGAAAGTGGTCAGGTGCGTCCGCTCGCGTTCTCTAGCGACGGCAAACGGATTTTTGTTACTAATACGCCAGCGGGTAGACTGGATATTGTCGAGCTCGCGGATGAGGAGCTGCAGCTCGTCGACAGTGTCAGCGTTGGGCTGGAGCCGGTGGCTGTCGCCGCCAGGGACGACAGTGAGGTGTGGGTGGTCAATCACCTGTCGGATTCTGTCAGTATTGTTGCTGTGGGTGTGCAGCCGCATGTGCGGCGAACACTGCTGGTCGGCGATGAGCCCAGAGATATTGTGTTTGCCGGGGCAGACGGGCAGCGGGCGTTTATCGCGGCTGCTTTTCGCGGCCAGAACCATCCCGGATTCAATCCAGATCAATTGACGCAGCCGGGCCTCGGTCGGGCCGATATATGGGTCTACGACAGTGCTGCGCTGGACAGCGAGGACATCAACGGTGGCCCGCTGGTGATTATGAATCTGTTTACGGACTCGCTGCGATCGCTGGCGGCGGTGCCTGATGGTTCGCGCGTGTACGCTGCATCATTTATGTCCGGCAATGGCACTACGGTAGTGGACTCGCTGGCCGTGGTCGGCAAAAAGCCGCAGCCAAGCAGGAATATAGACGGCATCAGGGCGCCCTCCACCGGGCTGATCATTAAGCAGTCGGGTGATCAATGGCTCGATGAAGACGGCGTCGACTGGAGTTCGGAGGTGAAATTTAGCTTGCCGGATTATGACGTCTTTGAAATCGACGCCATAGCCGAAATCCCCGCGCTGCGGCGTCGGGTCTCGGGAGTGGGCACCGGGCTGTTCAATATGGTCGTCAACCCCAGTCGTGGCGAGCTCTATGTCAGTAATTTGGAGTCGCGTAACGAGGTGCGCTTTGAAGGCCCCGGATTGGACGCCAGCACCGTGCGCGGGCATATTGCAGACACGCGGATCAGTGTGGTGACAAACACTGGGGTGCGACATGTCGATATGAACAGGCATGTGGATTTCA
>JBDNIE010000109.1:0-4099 GCA_041688425.1 Halioglobus sp.
CTCCAGCGTGGACTCGGGTTCTACCTGCGTATCGGGCAGGGATGATGGTTCTTTGGGCACTGTCTGTAATCCTGTTTTCATAGCCCTGAAATCTATGTTATCCCATCAAGTGACTGTCTGGGATCAGGTTGACACACAGGGAGACCGCGACAGCGAATGGCAAAGAGCCCTACAGTTATCTGAGTTGGCTATTTGAAAAACTGCCACGTGCTGACATGGACAATGTTGAATTACTCATGCCATGGAATATGCCTGGCTAGCAACGGGGTACTTCGCATGACGCTTACGGTGTAATAGAACAAAGACTAAAGATGTCGGCGATTAGGCTTGGTGCAGTTTTGAATGCGGCGTTGAATTGATTTCTTAATGCTAAGCGCTCTCGCGACCCAGTTGCTGCGTTCGCAAGCGTTTGTTGTTTACAAATCGAGACGCTGTTGAGTAACGTCGTTTTCGGACTTTGCCTTTTCCGTCGAACTCAGTTCAGTTGAGGCATCATCTGGATTTTCAGATTCCGAAATTATTTTTGGTTCTTCTGATTCAAGCCCTATCAAGGATGCTATTGGCTTGTAACCGCCAGAAATAAGCAGAATTCCTGCAAGAATGACAAGCAGACCAATTGCCCACCAACGGTTGGGTTGATACCAGAGTAGTATCTGATTGCTCTGGTTAATGCGGGACTTTGGAGTTGTTTTCTGACTATTTTTTCGTTTTTTTGCTGGCTTCGAAGGAGGCCTAACTCCGGAGGACGTCGAAGCTAAATTACGTATTGATGGTGCGGAATGTGACTTGTTGAACACATACAAGGAATCCCCGTCATTAGCTTTTTCCTCATTTAAAATTGCTCTAGTCTTGAAGGGTGGAGCCTCGGAACTGGAAGAAGCCCTCTGATAGCTCGTTGGGGCATCGGTTTCTGAAGTATTTCGCAATCTATTCAAATTCGATTCAATGTTGGCACCCCTTTCCTGGCTAGCGGTTTGTAATGTATGGATATCATTCTTTTCCGCTTTATACTTTGCGAATTCAGCTTCTATCACCTCAACTTCTTTTGAAAGAATATCGAGCTGCTTCTTGGCCTTTTCTGAAGATAGCTCGGCTTCAATGACTTTCCGTGCGGCGGCTTCGATTTCGGTGCCGAATTCTTCAATCAAACGTTCGTTGTGAGGTTTGTTGTAGAAAGAGAGCGACTCTATAGTGGCATTTAAGCTGGAGGTGGACGGGTCCAAAACAATTCGACTTGAGTCTGAGGTGAAAGCTCCCACGCTATTAGACGCTTGCAGCATTAGATCCGCTAGGAAATATGGGGATAGACTATTTAGCTTTGATCGGGAGTTAGTATGTGAAAAGTTTTCTATCTTAAAGTCTTTAGGAAAAGCTCCTCGTTGGTCCAGCATCGACGTTAAAGCACCGAGGATTTCATTTACTCGTGCAATGCTGTTAGACAAACTATGAATTTCAGGATCGGGATGGGATAAAAATCCGGCAGCAATATATGCGCCTCGATTATAATCCCTGTCGTTAGGTTGAATTGCTCGATATTCGATAAAGAGGACAAGCTTTACTGAATCAGCTGAAATTAAATCAACGGCAACAACACCTTCTTTGCCTACTTCGGTTACTCGATCAAGGTAAGAAGCTGGATCTCCAGGTAAGCGATCGCCATCCAAGCAATGATACCTGAAACCCTCCCGATCAGAAGGTGTTCCGCAAACAAAAAAATAGCTAGCTTGCATATAGTTCAACCGAAAAAATCAACGAAAAAGCGCCTTGAACTTATCCCACCATGTCAGTTCAAGTTTAGGATACCCATTGAGTGTTTGCCCCTGAAATCCTTGGTAGATCCATTGGATGAGGAAGTCAATATATTTGCTTTGGAGGGACATAATTGTCTGGTCTCCTGTATCCTTACTGGAGATAATTTCGCCGATGGAAAACGGGATATATTGCGCATGAATTTTATCGGTATTGCTTATCAGTGCTCTAGTCTGTGGGAAGTTTTTGTTAACGTATTCGGAAATTGAAGAATATTCTGAACTCACAACATCCCATTTCGCAGCTACAAAGAGAATGCTTACCCGATCCAAACCAACCCCTTTTGCGCTTAGAAGATACCTTATTAAGGTGTTGAATAAAATGTCCTCTCTGTAGTGCCCGCGATCTTCTTTGTTATTACGGTTCAGCGATGCGTCTGATAGAAACAAGAAGCGCTTATTGATCTGATCGACTCTTAGGTATCTCTCAAGCTGCGGATTGAGGCTAGGCGCATCGTTAGCTCCTTCAGTCGGCAAAATGGACTTAATATCCTCGCCAGAAATTTCTAGGAAATTTAAACCCAACGGTGGTCGACCTTTCTGTCCAATGCGTACGCTAAATTCCTGCAAAATGCCTTTAAGGCTTCTAGGTGGTAAATGTCCATTCGCGAAATTACTCACCCAAGAATGTAGTATCGCATCATGGTCCGGATCGTCTGTGAGATTGCTATACTCACAATCTATTCTTTTGTCTGTCCATAGCCTGTATATGAGTGCGTTTTGTAGCGTGGATTTCCCTGCACTAGGGTTGCCGACAGTAATAAGATAGTTTCCGCTCCTGCTGGAGATGTCATCATCGCCGACGATATAACGCGGTTTTTCCCGCTGATCAAAAAATTGATCTTGATCTAATTGTTGTGTATTAGATTCCATTTCCATCTCTAAAATTTTACATCTGGTTTAAAGAGTAAAATCGACATTAGTGGGGTTAGCAAATCCAGCATAGCACCCAGTAGTATTGAGAGTAGAATTGCTGCGGGGTTTATAAAATTTGAGAAATTGCTCCACGTATATTGGAATGATCCAATTTGATCTGATGTATTATTGATGGGTTCTAATGTTGTAGTGAAGCCGATCAACTCACCCGCCTTAAAGTTGATTTGATCTAAGTCTCTTTTCATCATATCTGTCGTGTCTGATGAATATTCCTTTGTAACTACCTGCTTTTCGTACAAATTTCTCAGAGATTTAATGTGCTGCGAAAACGCATTGATCGCACCAACAGAACTGTTACTCACCTGTTTACTATACTGCTCGGCTATAAAGCTATCCAATCGGTCAGCATAGTCCTTCATGTCTTTTTCGGACGCGGTTGCGATAGGCGCGCGAAGCGGCGTCAAAGGTTCTTCAAGTAATGTGTTGATAACCTGAAGATGCCTTTGTGCTTCCTCCCCCATTCCCGGGTTGTTCGGGTCAGTAATCTGCGTATATAAATTCTTTCTCTCGATTTCTATCTTGCGGTTGTTTTCACGTTCATTATTAACAAGAGGGAAATTATCAATAGCGGAAATGACTTCTACAGTACCTAGGTCGAATACGCTCCAGGCAGTTTCCTGCGTCTGGCCTACAATATCGTTTTTAAGAAAATAGGTGTATATCGCGTTGGTGTTACTTATAAAGCTAAACAGGAATACCAAAAGAAAAAACAGAAATGGACGTCCTACTCCAGTGGAATCAATGCGATTTTGACGGATGGCATAATTTGTTCCAAGCAGTCCTAGTCCAACAATTACGGCTATAGCTACTGATAACACACCTGGGAAATCATATGAATATCCAACAAATGTAGTGTAGGTACTAAACCCCGTAGCCGTCAGCACCATAAGACCAAATATCACATCTAGAAATGTGGCCTTTTTGGTAGAACGCTGCTCAACTTCGTCTGTAGGAAATTCGACCATGCCTGCTCCCTAGCAACTATCATTACGGATCCATGAAACTACATACGTGATGTGAGTAACGGAGTTATCGCAATTTTTATTCGAAAACTATCCTGAGGCAAATTACGATTTTTTGCCATTTATATTTTTGAGATTTTTGTGGCCCACATCGCATACAAATTCACCGGTTCCTAGATGAGCACAAATTTTGATTGCCTTTTGGGCAAGCATTCACGAGTAGAATCCTGTTTTGGCAGCTCCTTACGATGTGACCTACGGCGATTTTCAAGGTAGTTGTCGCGTGAACCATTTACGCAGCCTTTTGATTCAGTCTGCAATTGACCTCACGTTCCGGGTTTAACCACACCGCTGGAGCCAATGACCAATCTCGCGTCTTGCCTGACCAGCGCA
>JBDNIE010000110.1:0-7295 GCA_041688425.1 Halioglobus sp.
GCAGCGCGGAATGGAACGCGCTGGTTGCGGCGAGTAAGTTCGCGGACATGCCAGGCTACGGAAAAGCCGAATCGGGCTATATTGCTCTACAGGATCATGGTGACCCGGTCTGGTATCGCACTATTCGCGTGCGGGAACTGTAAGCCCACTCGAAACCGACCCGCTGCCGCGCGCTGTTTTCGCGCGGTATTTACGGTCTGCTGGCATCGGGAAACCAATGGCATTATGAACAACCGCTTCGCCTGAGATTGGTTTCCACGCGTCGATTGCAGGTGAGCTAGTCAACTTTGCGGATAGCCCAGAGGCACATTAACGCACTGTTTTCGACAAGAATTTAGGGTGATTGCGATACAAATCACATGCAGTTGCACCCACTTTGCCCGTGTAGGCGCCTGTACTATACTAGGCTATGGGCTTGTCCCTGGAAACTGCATGCAAAGGCCATAGCGGAAACACGAGGTTTTCACTATTGATGAACTGGATACTAAAATAAGCGGTGAAGTTCAGAAAATGGGCTTTGGGGCAAGAGAGTGAATGGCAGTGCTTAAAAGGCCCACGACAGGCTATACCCTTATTGAGCTTATTGCTGTGATGGCTATTGCCAGTTCACTGTTGGTTGTGGCCATTCCTCTCTTCCGCACACAGGTCCAGAACAGCCAGATGTCGGCCGCAGCCACTGACCTGCTCAGTACATTTATGCATGCCAAGGCAGAGGCCATTGGACGGCGCAACCCGGTAAGAGTCTGCATACGCAACGCAGCCGCCGATGACTGCGCAGAAACTGGACAATGGGAGGATGGATGGCTCAGTTTTGTCGACCTGAACGACGATGGCATTGTGGATACAGCTCAGGGAGAGGACATTATCCAGATACATTCACCGCTGGCGGAAAAAATGACGGCACGCGGAGAGACTGAAATTGACAATGGCATAACCTTTAAACCTAATGGGCGCACCGGTCTGACCGCAACACGGCAGCTGACCATCTGTGATGAACGCACTAAAGCGGAAAACGCGCGCGTGCTCATTGTCTCCATCCTCGGCACAGCGAATATTATAAAAGCTGCAGATGTCGTGGAAGTGAATTGCCTGTGACCATCACGAAATTTTCAGCCAGTTCGCTGCCACAGCCCCGATCATCTTTGGCCAGCGGATTCACACTGCTTGAGCTGATGATTGCGTTAGTGGTTCTCGCCATTGGCGTGATGGGCGTGATTGGCCTGCAGGTGTCAACCTACAAACAATTACAGACCTCGCACAATTATTCGAAAGCTGCGATGCTGGCCAGCGACATGGCGGATCGTATACTCGCGAACCAGGACGAGGCTATTAATGGCAATTACACCCATGAGAGCATTCCCGCTTCGGAACCCGATCCTAATTGCGCGCAACAACCCTGCTCGGCCGCGCAGCTGGCTATTTTCGATATTTGGACCTGGCAAACTGAACTTGCAGGCAACGATCCCAATGCTCCTGACCAAAGCGTCCCCGGCTCATTGCCAGCAGCCAGTGGCGAAGTGTACCGGGATGCCACAACGGGCGAATTTAGGGTCCTGGTGCGCTGGGATGACGATTTGAGTGGCTCTAGCGGGCGAGAATGTGCCGCACTGAATCCACAGACTGTGCATAATCCCGGCGATCTGGACTGCTTCGCGCTCAACCTGGGTTGCTTGTCCGGGACGAGCTGCGTGCCCGGGCCATGAGGCGCTCTTCGCACACGCACGCGCGCCCATTGACAGAGTCGGGCATAACGCTGGTTGAGTTGCTGATAAGTGTTGTCGTCTTCGGCGCTCTCATGGCGGGTGTGGCGCAATTGGTGGCGACTAATTCCCAAAACGCGAATGCCACCGGAACTCTGGCCAGAATTGAGGACACCGGGCGCACAGCGATCGAATTGCTCTCTGCCGATATCCGGCGAGCGGGCTATTTAGGCGGCAACATCATGAACACCACTAATGCGGACTTCGACATGATTTTGGGCACTCTGGGCGATTCCGCAGTGGAGATTGCTTGCAATCCTGACACCAACAACTGGGCGCGTATGGTCGGTCAACCCATTGTGGGCGTTGACGAGGAAGACACCGTTGGCCTGGAAAATTATGCGTGCATCACTGCAGATGACAATAACTATCAGCGCGGCGACATTCTCACCTTGCGTTACGCGGGCGTAGGGCTTGATGATGACGCTGTGCCACCCAACAAAAGACCTTATCTGCGAACGACCCCGATCGTGGGGAGACTGTTTTTGGGAGAGAACGTCGTCGCTGCCGAGAACCAGATAGCTGACCCCATAGAGCGCGTCTATGCATTAGCTGCCCATAGTTACTATGTAGGACTCACCGACCGCAGCTGCGACGGGAACCCGATTCCCGCCCTATACCGCAAAAAAATTGGCGATGACGGCTCTCCGGTGTCGGAAGAACTGCTCGCTGGGGTCGAGAATATCCAGTTCAGATACCTCGTGGAAAATCAGTATTTTGATGCCATTGACGTACCAAACTGGCTCGCGGTGCAGGCCGTAGAAACCACCGTTCTGGCTAAGGCGGAGTGCCCGGAAGCGGGCTTTAGAAATACCCGAGAATTTACTATCGGCGGCGCGCCGTACACACCCGCTGACAACTTCAGGCGCCAGTTGTTCACTGCCACCACCCAATTGAGGAATTGAACGGAGTTGCCATGAACATTGATCGAAAGTCACCGACTCGAACTCAGCAAACAGGCGCGGCACTGGCGGTAAGTCTCATTTTGTTGCTGATAATGACCGTGGTGGGCGTCGCCGCCATGAACGGTGCCCGTTTGGAAGTCAGCGTGGCAGGCTTGAGGCAAGATGAAGAAGTTGCATTGCGCAGGGTGGAGCGCTTAGTGGCGTTGTTTGAGGCCTTTCTTGACGAGAATACCGTAAAAGTATTTGACACCGACGTCGAAGGGTTCTATCTACCAGAAGTAACGAGAATGGACGGGGCCGTCACGGACTGGACAGGTATCGAGAATTCAAACGAGAGCACTAACGCCGGTCTTACGGTGCACGAAAGGCTAATGGTAGAGTATTTGGGCCTATTGACATTGCATGGTGACAGCGAGAACGTCGGTGGCGATCAGCCGATATCCGGGAGTAAGGTCAAGGGCTACAGGATTACTGGTCGCAGCGATACCGACGGTAAAGCGGTACGAATAGTGGAAACACTCTATCTCAAACCACACAACGTATTAGACCCCGGAGTGTAGCAATGACTTACTCTACAGCAATAACATCGGGTTGGCTGGCGGCGGCGATCATGACAGTTGCCCTGCCGGGTTGGAGCGCAGAGCGCTTTGACCTGAATGCCAATCCGCCACCCCTTGGATCTATCTCGCCGATCGTGCTTTCCAACACAGATCTGAGCAAAGACCTGACGAGGGCCTATCGGCCATGGTTCGAGAATGGCAGCTGGCAGGGCGATATCGTTGAATACACTGTCACCAAGGATGGCGGATTGAGCACCAGTGTAGACTTATCGACAACCCCTCCGGGCAACTCAGGGGCGAACTGGTCGGCGCGATTGACATTCGCCGATGCAGCAGCCCGCGACTCCAACTACTGGGTTGAAACACGCCGAGTTATTACCTGGGATGGCACAAAACAGGTCAGCTTTCTTAGCGATCGCATTGATGCTGCAAACATGGACCGCATTGACCCGGATCGCGCAACAGTAGGCGTTTTCTCCAGTGTCTTGAATTATGTACGGGGCGATCGCAGCCTGGAGTATCCAGCGGGTGCACTCCGCAAGCGTTTTTCCATACTCGGTGACATCATCCACTCTACGCCGGTGTATGTGGGCATACCTAACGAGACCTATCAAGAACTGAACTATCAGCAGTGGGCAGCCAGGCTCTTTGCCAGACCGTCAGTAGTCTACGTCGGCGCCAACGACGGCATGTTTCATGCCTTCGAAGCCGCAACGGGTCGAGAGATATTCGCTTACGTGCCCTCCATGTTGTTCGAGAAACTGCGCCGGCTGACGGCAAGACCGTATAAGCACACGTATTTTGTCGATGGCGAAATAACAGTACGCGACGCGTACTTTGACACTGACTGGCATACCGTACTGGTAGGCACACTGGGTGCCGGTGGCCGCGGCTTTTTTGGCCTGGATGTGACAGAGGCCGGCATCCAGACACCCGAGAGAGGCATTATCAACAAGGTGCTGTTCGAGTTTGGAGAAAGCCACCCTGTCTATGGCAAATATTTCGGCGATTCCTTCAGCCGGGGCCTGGTCGCCAAACTCAATGACGATGACTGGTATGTCATCATAGGGAATGGCTACAACAGCCACAACGGTGTGGCCACCCTGTTTCTGGTCAACCTGGAAACCCGGCAACTATCCATGATCCCCACAGTCCCTGCGTCGGATCTCGATGAAGCCAGCCCCAACCCGAACGGCTTGTCGTCACCCTCACTGATTGACGCCAACCGGGATGGCAGAGCGGACTACGCTTATGCCGGCGACATCGACGGCAATCTGTGGAAGTTCGATTTAAACAGTAGCAACCCTGCTGATTGGAAAGAAGCCTATGGCAGACCCCTGCATGCGGGAGAGGACACGCAACCGATTACCGTAGCACCGCAGTTGACGAAACACCCTATCAGCGGATCGATGGTGTATTTTGGCACAGGAAGACTTTATACCAGCGAGGACTTAACCGATACGTCGGTGCAGGCCCTGTACGGAATTCGGGATTCCGGCGAAACACCGCCCACCAAAACCCAGCAAGCACTGCTGGCGCAACTCTGGGACGGCCCCAAAACCTATATAGACCCGCAAGGAATCTTCCGGGGTACACAGACCATCGCCCTCTACAACGAAGATGCAGGCAGTGTTGACTGGTCGGCACAGGACGGCTGGAAGGTCGAATTTCCGCCTGGCTACCGCGTCTTGCAGCCGCTGCAGGTGCGCTCCAACCGGGTCAAGGCCACGGTCTACGCTCCTCGGGCGGGAGAAAACGGCCAACTGGGCGCAAACTGGCTAGTGGAGGCAGTAACACTGGATGGCGGACCGAACCCCAAACCCATCTACGACCTCAATGTTGACCGACTATTGAATGTAGACGACCTCTATAAAGAGAGCGCGGATGAGCAATACGTGCCGATGATCTGGCGCCAGCCCGACGGCCTTATGTCGCAGGTCACCCTCGCGCTGGTCGGCAGCGGTGTCGACACCATGTTCATCAACTATCTGCAGCCGCCGTATGCAGAACCCTGCAGCGGCGACTGTCCGAACGGTTTCCAGCGCGGCAGTATCAATGTCACAACCTGGCCCCATTTAGTGCCGCTGGGTGACATCTCGACCCAAAGCACTGACGACTATGACAAGGCAGCAGGCCGCGTCTATGTCGATTTCTTTGATCTCAATGTCCCCCAAACACAGGGCGAGCAGACTGACCTGCGCAAAGACGTGCTGGGCCACGTCGACATTCGTTCCCCTGGCAGCAACATCGGCGAGAACGAGAAGTTTATTGTGCTGGTGGCCAACGCGGATTTAACACTCGGTGCCAGACTGCAGATCGGCCCCAACGAGTGGAACATACTCGAATACCAAAAGGAGCTTCATGAGGCCTTGTTAAACTGGGACCCGAACTCGTCCGATGCCGCACCGTTCACCTTCACTTGGGGCGATATCCTGGGCGCCGACGGCAAAGGCACTATTCGCGTCAATTTCGATGACGACGCGATTCGGGCCGGCGGCATACACCCCACCCAAACGAGGTGTGTCAATAATGAGGCCATCACCACATCCCTCGCCGATGGCGGACGCTGGCGTAGCGGTGCGCTGACCATCCAGCTGGTGAAAAGAAGCTATTTCACCAATAATCCAGCCATTTCGATGGTGGATATCCAGAAGCCTATAGATTTGGCACCTGTCATCACATTACCCAATGGCGATGTTATTAAAACTACCCTCGATGATGTTATTTCCGTTGAGTATAGGACGATCGGCGGCCTTCTGGCTAAAGGCAGTGCAGAGCACATCTGGGAATCCACAATCTTCTGGCCTTTCGGGGATATTGCCGAGGCCGCAGGACTTGGCAGGCCGTGTTACGGTGAACCCGGCTGGCAAGAAGCTGTCGATCTGGAGCTAAGTGCAGACCCCATCGCCGAAGCGTTGAAACTGTTGTTTCCGGGTTCAAATCTTACGCTTCAGGAGCAAATTGCAGCGACGCGGGATTGCAGCGACAGTGACACTGCATGTTTGGATCTCTTTAACAGACTGCAAGCGTTGTCAGACCTCGCCTCCATGTACGAGGTTTCATCATCAGGTGGTGGCACGCAAAACGGCGGAGAGACACCGGTCAATATGGGTGGCGATGCTACCGGCGTTGGCAATAATAGTGATGGTGCGATCACCGAGGGCCAAACCTTTGAACGTGGCCGCGTGAGCTGGACCGATCTGATCAATTAGCCCTGAAGCTGTGAGTCGCCTTATGAATATCTACCCGGCGGGAGTCGGCAACCGCGGTTTTACGCTGATCGAGATAATGATGGTCGTTGTGATTGTCGCTGTTTTGTTGATGATCGCGTTACCAGGTTATCAGGACAGCATGAAAAAATCCCGCCGTGCTGATGGCATGCGGGATCTTATGGAACTGGCGTCACGGCAGGAGCGTTTTTACGCCCAGAACAGCCGCTATAGTGAGGATATTGTAACGGCGAATGGCCTGAATTTCCTCCGAGCCATCAGCGAAGAGGGTCATTATGAGCTTGCAGCGACCGCCTGCGATGACGGCACCATCCTTACCTGCTACAAACTGACCGCTACGCCCGCGGGGATACAAGCCGAGGATACCGCCTGTGGGACATTGAGCGTGAATAGCAAGGGCGAACGAGAAGCCAGTGGGCACCAAAAGGAAAAATGCTGGTGACGCCAACCGGCGGCATGCGTTTTCTAACGTCGCTTTATGACATTACTTTGGTTGTTGTCGACTATTGTTCAGGTGGGCGATCACTGTTTCTCTCGAGGAAACATGCAGATACGGCATAGCCCATCAGGGGATTCGCCGTGCGCGAGAAACGCTTCACCCTGATCGCTAACACGCTGAATCGCACACGATCTTCAGATAAATTCAAGGATTCCGCACTATCTCATTGAATTTCATCATTTTTATGTAATATCTTGTTTGCATCACATGCGCTTTTTGGTACAGTCTTTGGCAGATAACACTCCATCCAGGCGACTTTGTCTATGCGATTACTGCCCGTACTGCTCTTCAGCCTGCTTGCAAGCACCCTGGTGAGCGCAGACGATGCGGCCCTGATCCGA
>JBDNIE010000111.1:0-14369 GCA_041688425.1 Halioglobus sp.
GTCAGCAATTTATCGATCAGCGAAGCGGCCTCCCAATACGGGCTTTACTACGCCCCGGACCCCTCCTCCCAGATCGCCTGCTCCATCGGTGGCAACGTATCGGAAAATTCCGGCGGCGTGCACTGCCTGAAATACGGCTTGACCGTACACAACATATTGTCCATGAAGATCCTCACGGTATCGGGCGAGGAACTCACACTCGGCAGCCTCGGGCTGGACAGCCCCGCCTATGACCTCATGGCGCTGTTCACGGGCTCGGAAGGACTGCTGGGTATCGTCACAGAAGTGACGGTGCGCCTGCTGCCTGCACCCGAGATCGCCCAGATCATCATGGCGGGCTTTGACAGCATCGAGGCGGCCGGTAATGCCGTGAGCGCGATCATCGCTGCCGGCATCATCCCGGCTGGCCTTGAAATGATGGACCGGCTGGCCATACAGGCAGCCGAGGATTTCTCGCATGCGGGTTATCCACGCACTGCCGCCGCCATTTTACTCTGTGAAGTAGATGGCACTCGCGAGGAAGTCGCGCAGCATGTGGAGGCAGTGGCCGCTTTATTCACACAGCTCGGGGCCAGCTCACTCACTATATCGCGGGACGAAGCGCACCGCGCGCTGCTGTGGAAGGGTCGCAAGTCGGCCTTCCCCGCGGTCGGGCGGATTGCACCGGATTACTACTGCATGGACGGCACCATTCCGCGCGGACAGTTGACGTACGTGCTGAATGAAATTTATCGCCTGTCGGAGCACTATGATTTGCGCGTAGCCAATGTGTTTCACGCGGGGGACGGCAATTTACATCCACTTATATTGTTCGATGCCAGCGACCCACAGCAGATACGAAAAGCCGAAGCCTTTGGTGGCGATATTCTGGAGTTATCTGTACACGTCGGTGGCTGCATCACCGGTGAACACGGCGTGGGGGTGGAAAAGTTGCACAAAATGGCCAGTCAATTCAGCCCAGCTGCGCTTGCGCAGTTTGAAGACATCAAACAGGCCTTCGACCCCGCCCTCAATCTCAACCCGGGCAAAGGCGTGCCGATTCTCAAACGCTGTCAGGAATACCGCGCACTACCGGCGCGACATCAGCATGAGTGAGGAAACCCCAATCAGCCATGCAGCAGACGACAGTGACGAGATCATGGCAGCACTGCAGCGCGCGCGTGATTCCCTAACACCGGTGTACATCAGCGCCGGTGGCAGCAAACGACATATGATAGGCCGCGACTGCAGCGCAGAAGAATTGAACGTGTCTGCGCACCGCGGCATTGTGGATTACCAGCCGCAAGAACTGGTGATTACCGCACGCGCCGCAACGCCACTCACCGAAATTATTGCCCTACTGGACACCAACCAGCAGATGCTGTCCTTTGAGCCACCGCTATTCAATGGTCAGGCGACACTGGGCGGCACCCTCGCCTGCAACCTTTCGGGTCCCGCCAGGCCCTGGGGCGGATCCATACGCGATATGGTGCTCGGGGTTGAGTTGATTAACGGTAAATGTGAACGCCTCAAGTTCGGTGGGCAGGTGATGAAGAATGTTGCCGGCTACGATGTTTCCCGTCTGCAGGCGGGCGCCCTGGGGACACTGGGCGTCATTAGTGAAGTCAGCCTGAAAGTGCTGCCGCGCCCCGAAAACACTCTTACATTGCGTTACGCTGTCTCGGCTGCAGACGCAATACCGCTTATGAACCGGCGAGCCGGCGAGCCCAAGCCCCTGTCGGGCGCGTTCTGGCAGGACGGTCAGTTATACCTGCGCCTCTCTGGCACCAGTAGCGCTGTAACCAGCACGGCGACGCAATGGGGCGGTGATACCGTCGAGGATGACGCCGCTCTGTGGGAGGCGCTGCGTGACATGACTCTGCCTTTCTTCGACGGTGACGCGCCGCTGTGGCGACTGTCGCTGCAGTCATCGGCGCGTCACAACCCCGAATTGGGTGCCGCGCTAATCGACTGGGCCGGCGCGCAGCGCTGGGTACGCAGTGAGCACGCGCGCGCTCCACTGGATGAGATTGCCGCTGCGGCCGGCGGCCATGTCACGCTATTTCGCGGTGGCGACCGGCGCGGCGACGTCCGCCCCCCGCTGGACGCTGTGCAACAGCGGTTACAGCAGCGATTGAAAGCGTCCTTCGACCCGAATGGCATATTCAATCCCGGTCGACTATACCCCTGGCCGCAGGAGCAGACCGCGCATGCACGTTGAGTTACATCCAAAGTTTGCCGATACCACTGCAGGACAATCGGCTAAAGCACTTACCGCGGCCTGTGTGCACTGCGGCTTATGCCTCACCACTTGCCCCACTTACCTCGACAAGCGCGATGAACGCGACAGTCCGCGTGGCCGCATCTACCTGATCAAACACCTGCTGGAAAGCGGTGAGGCCAGTGAGCAGACGCAGTTACACCTCGACCGGTGTCTCACCTGTCGCAACTGCGAGACCGCCTGCCCTTCGGGTATGCAATACGGCGAGTTACTCGATATCGGGCGCAGCCTGCTGGATCAGGCAACACCCAGACCGGCACGTATCAGAGCTGTTCGCTGGATGCTGCGTTTTGTGCTGACCCAGCCCCAACTGCTGGCAGCCTCACTGCTGCTCGCGCAAACTGTGCGGCGAATATTGCCTGCACACTTAAGGCAGAAGATTCCTCCACGCCAGCAGCCGAGTGTGCCATCACAGGAGCAGCAACACGCTCGTACGATGCTGGTGCTTGAGGGCTGCGTGCAGCAGGCTGCGACGCCCAATACCAACGCCGCCGCGCGCAATGTATTGAACAGACTCGGCATTTCCCTTTTCAGTGCACCAAAGGCTCGATGCTGCGGTGCGGTGAACTACCATTTAGGTGCTCATGCACAGGGCCTTGACGATATGCGCCGCAATATCGACGCGTGGTGGCCACATATCGAAGATGGCGTGGAAGCCATCGTCAGCAGCGCCAGCGGCTGCGGTGCGATGCTGGTGGACTACGGCCGCTTACTGGCCGCTGACCCGGCTTATGCACACAAGGCACTGCGGGTATCCGAACTGACAAGAGACATCGGCGAAATCCTGCAAAATGAGGACCTGACAAAGCTCAACGTCAATACACAGATAGGTAAGGTGGCAATTCACTCGCCCTGCACATTGCAACATGCCCTGCAGCAGCCAACACTGCTGGATAGCATCCTGCGGCAAGCGGGTTTTGATGTTGCAACGGCAAAGGAAAAGCTGTTGTGCTGTGGCTCAGCAGGCACCTACTCCATCCTGCAACCGGATATCAGCGAGCGCTTGCGGGAGAAAATGCTGCAGACACTGAGCAGCGACCAACCAGCGCTCATCGCCACCGCCAATATCGGCTGCCAGATGCATTTGCAGGCGGCGGCAGACGTGCCTGTGGTGCACTGGATTGAGCTACTGGACACCAGGGGCCTGTCGTCATAGGCACTTACTTCAGCCCAAACATTGCACGAATTGAATGTCACAGGGTTAGGACTGTGCGATCTACCGGTGACACGCTGCGTACTCACCAGCCAGTTATATAAATTTGTCTATTCAGAACCAAAGAATTGTCGACTTATGCCGCAATATTTGTTTTTATCAGGTGAGTGCCTAAAGGCACTATGCGCTGTATTGCTTGGCTTTTTGACAAGCTTGATACACGCAAAAACATCGTTAATTTAACGTGCCGCTCGGGCTATAAGCGTCGATTCCACGCAGCCTTCCGGCGGCGCCGTCTGCTACGGAGCTACACTCTATGAGAAGACAGAAGCGCGATAGGAACACCAGAGCATACGACAAAGGCTATCAGGCTGGCGTCTCAGGACGCAGTCTCGATTTCTGCCCGCATGAAGAGGAAGATCACAAACAACATTGGCTGTCGGGGTGGCGCGAGGGGCGCAGCGACCAGTGGGACGGCCTAACTGGCGTGTCGGGCGTACACAAGTTGCGCGCGGTCTGACACTCTATTGGTGACATACCCTGGCAGCGATGCCAGGGTATCAGGAACAGGCGGGCTCCAGGCCAGCGCCTGACGTCACGGGTAGATCTTTTCACCTTAGTCACTGAGCCCTTAAAGTCACCTCGCACTGGCAGTAGCGTAAGCTCGAAGACCGGCCGTAAATTGAATGCCTTAGGGCTGCAACACGATTTTTTATGTCATGTTTTAGCAGCGCGATCGTGGGCGGCGCGCATCGTACTTTGCGCCAGATCCAGAAGCTCCCTGTTCGCCACCGTCAGCATAGCAAAATCCGGCACTGGCGCCGCCTGCAACTCGGTTAGCATCTGTTGCCAGCGTTGTAACAGCGGTGTTTCCTGAGCCTCCCAGCGCTCCATACAATGTCGCAAGTTGCCATCCTCTTCGAGGTGGCCCAGTGCGCCGATCGCCAATGTACGCTGCTGCCACTCCAGATCGGCCAGATAGGTATCACGCGCCAATGCCTGCCACTCCGTGTCGACCTTGGTGGACAGAATCTGGCCAGCGAACCAATCCAGCTGCAACTGTTCACCCATGGCAAAATACAATTTGGCAACATCCATTAATGGGGCTTGTGCCTCCGAGGCTGCTTCTATGATCCCCAGGACCCTGTAGCTATAGTGGGTTCTAGCCACCGCTTCAGCCAGTTCTGCGTCGGCGCCCTGCTCTTCGTAGTGCTCACACAGACTCTCATAATGCTCCGCAGCACGCCCCCGCAGCAATGCGGGCAATTCTGCGGGCAGCTGCTGCACACCGTCTCCAAACTGTCCTATAAGCTCGCTGGGAGAGAGCTGTCGCCGGCGGTTTCGCAATAGCCACCGCGTGGCGCGTTTTACCAATCCAACCAGCGCCAGCATCATGTCCATCTGCGCGCCGACCGTCACGGTGTGATTGGTCTTCTCGATCCGATCCCATAACGCTGGGAGTTGATACATATCCATCACGGTCATGTAGACACAGGCTACATCGGCTACGGATGCCCCCGTCGCCTTCTGCTGGCGCAGTACAAAGTTGAGTCCCATTCGATTAACCATATCATTGGCAATCTCGCTTGCTACAATCTCCCGGCGCAAGCGATGTTCCTGCATATCCGCAGGGTACAACTCGATCAGGCGCAGCGGAAAGGCGTGATGCAGAGCGCCGGACAAGCACACATCACGCTGCAACTCTGCGTCAATCAGCTCCTCTTTCAGCGCCGCCTTACTGTAAGAGACAAGCACCGATAACTCAGGCCTTGTCAGCGTTTTCCCCTGTGCGCGTCGCTCCATCAGTTCATCGTCACTGGGAATAAATTCCAATGCCCGGTCCAGCCGACCCGCATCAGCAAACTCTTTAATAAATCGTCGATATTCCATTGACCTGGCGTCGGCCTGGTACTCCACAAGAGAAATGGCCTGTGCCTGGCGATAGTTGTTTGTCAGCACCAGCTCTGAAACACTGTCGGTCATTTCGACCAGCAGGGCATTACGATCCTGCGGCGTCAGTTCTCCGCGCGCAACGACAGTGTCCAGCAGGATTTTTATATTGACCTCGTGATCCGAGCAGTCGACACCGCCGGCATTGTCGATAAAATCAGTATTGCAACGGCCACCGGCGAGGCAGAATTCAACACGTCCGAGTTGCGTCAAACCTAGATTCCCTCCCTCGCCAACCACCCGGCAACGCAGGTCTGCGCCATCGACGCGCAATCCATCGTTGGCTTTATCGCCGACATCGGTGTGCGCTTCATCACTCGCCTTCACGTACGTGCCGATACCGCCGTTCCACAACAGGTCGATGCGCGACCTTAATAGGTAGGAGATCAACTCCGCGGGCGTTATCTGCGCCTCGTCGATATCGAAACGCTGCATGATCTCAAGGGACAGTTCTATCGACTTGGCCGAGCGCTCAAACACTCCACCTCCGGCTGAAATTACATCGCGCTGGTAATCTGACCAGCTGGAACGCGGCAGTGCGAACAAGCGCGCTCGCTCAGCAAAGCTGCTGGCTGCGTCCGGCTGCGGGTCAACAAAGATGTGCTGGTGATTGAACGCCGCCACCAGGCAGATATGCTTCGATAGCAACATCCCATTACCGAACACGTCGCCCGCCATATCGCCGATGCCCACCACACTGAAATCGTTACTCTGAATGTCAATGCCTATCTCGCGAAAATGCCGCTGTACACACACCCAGGCGCCGCGCGCAGTAATACCCATTTTCTTATGGTCATAGCCGGCGCTGCCGCCGGAGGCAAAAGCATCGCCCAGCCAGAACTGGTACTCAGCAGCGATGCCATTCGCGATATCAGAGAAAGAAGCAGTACCCTTATCCGCCGCGACCACCATATAGGGGTCATCATCATCCTTTGCCAGCACCTCTGGCGGCCGCGTGATGCCAGCCTCGGTGCGATTGTCAGTAATATCCAGCAGGCCGCGTATGAAAATTTTGTAACAGGCAATACCCTCTTCTTGAATCTCGCTGCGCGACATTGTTGGTTGCAGCTGCCGAGCCACAAATCCGCCCTTGGCACCCACTGGCACGATCACGGCATTTTTGACCTGCTGAGCCTTTACCAAACCCAGCACTTCGGTGCGAAAATCTTCCTGTCGGTCCGACCAGCGCAAGCCACCGCGCGCCACTTTACCGCCACGCAGATGCACACCCTCCACGCGCGGTGAATAGACGAATATCTCATACAGAGGCACGGGTTGTGGTACGCCGGGAATCTCGGATGGCTTAAGTTTGAACGAAAAGTAGGGCTTCAGAGCGCCGTTTGCATCGCGTTGGAAAAAGTTAGTACGCAGTGTCGCTTTAACAACACGCACGAACTGACGAATGATGCGATCCTGGCCGAGGTTCGATACCTGCTCCAACGCTTGCGTGATACGCTGCTCTACCGCCAGCTCACGCTCATGCCGAAAGCTGTCGCCCCCCTCAAACTGCAGATCGAAACGCGTTAGGAACAGCTCTACGATAGCCGCTGTGATATTCAAGTGGTTCGACAATGTCTCAGCCACATACTCCACACTGTAGGGAAAGTTCAGTTGTCGCAAGTAACGCGCATAGGCGCGCAGCAGCGCGATCTCGCGCCAATCAAGCTTTGTGCCAATCAGCAGCTTGTTAAAGCAATCGTTCTCCGCCTCACCACTCCAGATGCGCGCGAAGGCGTCTTCGAACTCGTCCTTCACCTCGCCCATGCCGATGTCCGGGGACAGAGAATAGATGAGGCTGAATTCCTGAATCCAGAAAAACTGCCCATCGCGGCTACGAATGGCGTAAGGACGCTCAGTGACCACTCGCAAGCCTAGATTTTCGAGTATCGGAAGCACATCTGACAACGGCAGGCTTCCACCGCGGTGATACAGACGCAGACGCAGACTGTCCTCGCCCTCTCCCTCTCCCTCGCCATAGCGATAGCGATAGAAATTCATCGCCAGTTGCTCGCCTCGCATCAGAACTTGCAAGTGCCGGATATCAGATACTGCAACCTGCGGCTCGAAATCGTCGCGATACCCGGGGGGGAAACCGGTCGCCAGATCCCGGACAAGCAGCTCGCCCTGCTCGACGCCAAACTCTTTGATCAATAGCAAACGCAGCCGGTCTGGCCACGCCAGCATTGCCTGTACGATACTTGATTCCAGTTCCGAGACGTCAAAATCGATGGGTACTGCGCTATCCACTCGCAGCACGAAATAGCAACGCACCAGAATTGACTCAGAATAGAAAGCCGTAAACTCCAGCTCCCGCGCGTTGAATGCACGATTCAGTATCGCCTCAATCTTGCCGCGTTGTTCGGTGTTGTAGTTGTCGCGCGGCACATAGACTATGCAATTAACAAATTTTGCGTGGACATCCTTTCGTACGAAGACGCGAGTTTGTCGACGCTCCTGTATACGATTGACGTCATTGACCGTGGCACACAACTCTTCAGTACCTGCCTGAAATAATTCATCGCGAGGAAAACCATCGAGCACCCGTACCAGCTCTCGGCTCTCGTGGTCTGACCAATGCAGCTTTGACAACACCACCACGCGCTCCACCTTGCGCCGCACGATGGGTATCAACTCCGGATTCATCGAGTAGACCGTGGATGTGTACAAACCGAGAAATCGGTGCTGGCCCACAAGCTGCCCTTGCGCATCAAAGTCCCGGACTTCTACATAATCCGGATAGGCCACGCGATGCACTCTGGAACGCCTGCCAGATTTGGAAAAACTCAATTGATGGTTCACCAATTGCTCGCCATCGAGACGCTTGAGGTCCGCTTCGAGGTCGCGCACGCCGCGACTGTCCATATCCCGCAGCAGCCCCATACTTTGCTCCTTGCGCACCGTGATTCCATCAGACCCAGCCGCAGGCGTTACTTCCAGATACTCATAGCCCAGTAGAATCATATGCTCATCGCTGAGCCAGGCGAGAAACTCTGTCGCCTCACTGCGTCCGTTTTTCGGCACGCAATCAGTTTGTGCAACGCGATGAGCCACGTCCTGCAATCGCTCAAGCATGGGCTGAAAATCCTCAACAACGACGGCCACTTCCTGCAGTATGGCCATCAGTGTTTCCTGCAATTGCGCAATGTCTTCAACACTAACCTGCCGGTTGATCTCAAAAAATAGCAGGGCTTCCAGCGGGCCAGAGGCGCGATTTGGATGCTCTACCGGCAACACTTCGAGTAATTCCCCCGCAGCGGAGCGCTTTGTCGACAAGTTAGAGCTGACTATGGTGTGAATCGTCAGATTGCGACGGTTGAGCTCACCGCGAACGGAAGCCGTGCAAAAGGGAATGCCCCGGCACAGAACGACGAGGGTTGTATATTGACTGTCCCAGCCATGCGTGTTTCTGTCAGGATTGAAGATTTGCACCTGCGGACTATCTTCAGACCATTGTTGGATAAAACTCAACAAGCCACCGAGGCAACCGTAAAGGTCATCAATGCTGCGTCCTATTAAATCGTCGTCCTGAAATCGCCAGAAAAACGCCGAGGCCAGATTGTGCAGCGACTGTTGAGTCTCAGTATCCGCATCGGCATCGATACGCGTTGCCAGTTCTCTCAACAATGTCTCTTTGAGCTTTTCTACCGCCATACGCAGAACCCCGAAATGTTATAACTGGCAAATTATTAATGGCACAACGAATGGCACTGCCTCAAGTTGCAAGATCGGCGGTGAATTGAGTGGCATAGGGCTGGAACCCGCCGTGAACCCATACCCATAACCGGGGGCACGCCTTCTATGGCGGGCTTGAGCTACGGATGGCCGCCCCACGGATGGCCGCCCCACGGATGGCCGCCCCGCAGGTGGCAGTCCCGCAGGTGGCAGTCCCATCGCTATGCCACTCAATTCACCGCCTAAGTGCCACTTTCGTGGCTTAACGCAGTATCATTCACAGCGCAACCTTCTGCGCACCAGTTTAACGCATCCGCTATGATATGCAGGCCCCTGAGGAACTTTTTACGCCCCTGCAAGTCACAGATACCGCTGTGGCAAGGCAAGCGCCGTCACTGACTGGACGCCTTGGTATCTTTGGTTACAATGCGGTCCAGTCATGGCGAATTTCGTCACCTGGCAGCGGCAACTGGCTACAACCCCTTCAATGACTTAACACGACAGGAGAATTCGTGGCGAACGCAGATATTCGAGCATTAGATAACTGGCTTAGCGCTCAGATCGTCGGTCAGGCACATTTGGTGCAGCGGCTGATTATCGCGCTGCTGGCTGATGGACACTTGTTGGTTGAGGGCGCGCCCGGACTTGCCAAAACACGAGCGATCAAAACGCTGGCGGATGGCATTGAAGGCAGTTTCCATCGTATACAGTTCACTCCGGACCTGTTGCCTGGCGACGTCACTGGGACGGAAATCTACCGACCACAGGAAGCCAGCTTTCACTTCCAGAAGGGGCCAGTGTTTCACAATCTGGTGCTGGCAGATGAGGTCAACCGGGCGCCCGCGAAGGTACAGTCAGCACTGCTCGAAGCAATGGCAGAGCGCCAGGTGAGTGTCGGCAGCGAGACTTACCCGCTACCAGAGCTGTTTCTGGTGATGGCGACACAGAACCCGATTGAACAGGAAGGCACCTATCCGCTGCCCGAAGCACAATTGGACCGCTTCCTGATGCATGTCAATGTCGGCTATCCCGACACCGCCGCCGAAACCCAGATACTGCGCCTGACACGTTCCGAAGCGAGCCGCGGCAACGACAAGCCCCCCGCGCCTTTATCTCAACACAGTGTATTCGCCGCTCGCCAGGAAATACTGGCCATGCACATGTCAGAGGCCGTAGAACAATACATGGTGCAACTGGTGATCGCGACGCGCACGCCCGCTCTGTACAGTGAGAAATTGGCGGGCTGGATTGAATATGGCGGCAGCCCACGTGCCACCATCGCAATCGACCGCTGTGCCAGAGCCCATGCCTGGCTCAAGGGGCGCGACTTTGTCAGCCCGGACGATATACAGGCGGTCGTCGCCGATGTCCTGCGCCACAGACTCATACTGAGCTTCGAGGCCGAAGCCAACGGGATAACGCCAGACCAGGTGATCGAGGAACTGCTGGCTATCGTCCCTGTAGGTTGACCCAGAGCATGCAACTGGCTGATATCAACTCTCCCGCCCGTGGCGCCTATGCGCAGCTGGACGATCTGATCGCCCTGCGCTTCCCTGCCAAACAATTGAAGCTTGGCCGCAGGACTCGGGCTCTCAGCAATCTGGCCGGCCCCATCAAATCAAACTTTCGCGGGCGTGGCATCGATTTCGAGGAAGTGCGCAGTTATCAGCCCGGCGACGACATTCGCACCATCGACTGGCGGGTGACGGCCAGAACGGGCAGTGCGCATACCAAGCTGTTTCGCGAGGAACGCGAGCGCCCGGTTCTAGTGGTGGTCGACCAGCGCAGCAGTATGTTCTTTGGCTCCAGCCACTGCTTCAAATCGGTACTGGCCGGGTATCTTGGCAGCCTGTTAGCCTGGAGCGCGCTGAATGCCGGTGATCGCGTCGGCGGACTGGTATTCAACGAGGCTGGGCACCAGGAAATTCGGCCGCGTCGCAGCCGCAAAACCGTGTTGATGCTGTTATCACAAATTATGGGCTACAACACCGCATTGCCGTTGGGTACCAGCAATGCGCAGGATAGTTTCACGCATATGTTGTCCAACCTGCGGCGCATCGCGCGACCGGGCAGTAGCTTGTTTCTGATCAGCGACTTTCGGGGCGCGTCTGCCGAGGGTGCCAGAGAACACCTGTTCCAACTGGCCAAGCATACCGAGCTAACCGCTGTGGCCTGCGCCGACCCTCTGGAAGCCGAGCTGCCCAAAGCCGGTAGCTATGCGGTTACCAACGGCAACGAGCGCAGCGAATTGCATACCGGTGACCGTCAACTGCGTCAAAACTACCGCTTACAATTGCAACAGCAGCGTGAATTGTTCACGGCTGATCTGGTGCGCCTGGGCGTACCACTGCTGCAGGCGTCGACCGACGAGGCGCCTTTCAGCCTACTGCAGAAGTACTACATGGACACACGCCGGTGAATCCCCAGGACCCTTTAGCGGCTCTGCATCCGCTGCGGCTGCCGGAACTGATCGGATGGTGGCCTCTGGCACCGGGCTGGTGGTTAATGTTGGGGCTGTTGATCGTCATCCTGGCGGCACTGATCTACCTACTGCATAGCCGGTACCAACGAAATGCCTATCGGCGTCGTGCCCTTCTCCAGTTGCAAGCATTGCAGATACAGTTGCAATCGGACGGCGACTCCCGCGTGTTTGTTACCCAGACCAATGCCCTGCTCAAAAGCGTCGCAATATACGCCTATCCCCGTGCAGACGTGGCGGCGCAACACGGTGAAGCGTGGCGCTTGCTGCTGAATCGCTCACTACCGGCATCTGAGCAATTACAGAGTAACTTCGACAACGCGATGTATCAGAAAGACTACCCGCAGATAGACGTCGCCCACCTGTATAGGGCGGCACAGCACTGGATGAAGTCCCACAAGGCTCAGCTATGATCGAATGGATCTGGCCGTGGATGTTGTTACTCGCGCCGCTGCCCTTGTTGGTGCGACGCCTGCTGCCACCGGCACGCTCACAGCAACCCGCGTTGCGTGCGCCGTTTTATGCCGAATGGCAAGAGATGAGTGAAACGCAGGTCGGTCGATCAGCGCGTGGCGGCGCGCTGCCTACCCTCGCCCTGTGGTTACTTTGGTTGCTACTGCTACTGGCGGCGGCGCGGCCGATGTGGATCGGCGAACCGATTGAGCTGCCCAACAGCGGGCGTGACCTGATGATTGCGGTCGATATTTCAGGCTCCATGCGTATCGAGGATATGCAGGTAGGCCAGTCATTGGTGCCGCGCGTGGATGCCGTCAGGCAAGTGGGCGCGCAGTTCATCAGCCAGCGCAGCGGCGACCGTCTGGGGCTTATCCTGTTCGGCACGAACGCCTACGTGCAGTCACCCCTGAGCTTTGATACCAGCACTGTCGAGCGGTTTTTATCAGAGGCACAAATTGGCTTTGCAGGCGAGGAGACGGCAATAGGCGACGCCATCGGGCTGGCGGTAAAGCGACTCAAAGAGCGGCCTGCCGAAAGCCGCGTACTGATCTTGCTGACTGACGGGCAGGATACCGCGAGCTCCGTCAAACCCATCGATGCTGCGAAGCTTGCCGCTACGCTGGGTATTCGTATTTACACCATCGGTATTGGCGCGGATTCACTGACCATGCCCGGCCTTTTTGGCTCCAGCTTCGGCAGCCGCCAGGTCAACCCGTCTGCAGAGCTGGATGAAGCCAGTCTGCAACAGATCGCTCAACTCACCGGCGGGGAGTATTTCCGCGCGCGCAATCCGCAGGAGCTGGCCAACATCTACCAACTGCTGGATCAACTGGAACCGGTGGAGCACGAAACCACACTCTATCGACCGCGACAGGCCCTGGGCTACCTGCCGCTGCTAGCTGCGCTGATGCTGAGCTTCCTAGTGGCGCTGCGCCACTGTCGTGCTGCTTTTGACGGAAACAACGCCTTGGCAGCCGTTCATCAGGAGGACCGCTGATGGAATTTCACTGGATGCGGCCAGAGTGGTTGTGGAGCCTGATACCGGCAATCATCCTGCTGGCTCTGCTGTGGCGTCAGCGCCAGCGCTCGGGCAGTTGGCAATCGGTGATCGCGCCAGAATTGCTGCGCCATCTGGTCAGCGATACCGGCGCGTCGCGCAGCAGTAATCTGCTCCCAATGATCCTTCTGGGATGGCTGCTTGCCGCCATCGCTGCCAGCGGTCCAAGCTGGCATAAAATTCCGCAGCCGGTGCACCAGAAGCAGGATGCGCTGGTAGTGGTGCTAGACCTCAGCTACTCCATGAACTCAGCGGACCTGGCACCGTCCAGGCTGGACAGGGCGCGACAAAAAATACTCGATTTGCTGCAGTATCGGCGCGAGGGACAGACCGGGCTTATCGCCTACGCGGGTGACTCTCATATCGTTACGCCCCTGACCGACGACACGCCTACCATCGCCAACCTACTGCCAGCACTGCACCCGGAAATGATGCCGATCCCGGGCAGCGAGCCCGTCAGTGCGGTAACGCAGGCACTGGAGTTACTGCGCTCTGCGGGTATCCGGCGCGGTAAAATTCTGCTTGTTACCGACGGTGTCTCAGAACGCGATCGCGAGGGTATCGAAACAGTACTCACTGGAAGTAACGCTCAGCTGGCGATTCTGGGCGTGGGCACAGCAACTGGCGCGCCCATCCCTCTGCCCGGTGGCGGTTTTATCAGGGACGATAATGGAACCATCGTCATGCCAGGGTTGGAAGAAACGGGTTTACGTGAGTTAGCGGCAGCCACGGGCGGCAGTTACCGGCGCATGGTGATAGACGAGAGTGATTTTAAGTCCCTGCTGGCGGCAAGCCCACTGGACAATGTGGAGGCGACGCTGGCACTGGATAGAACTGCGGATACCTGGGAGGACCAGGGTTACCTGTTTATTCTCGCGCTGCTGCCACTGGCACTGGCACTGTTCAGGCGCGGTTGGCTGATAGCCGCATTACCGGTAGTGTTTCTGGTGCAACCGGAACCCGCCACAGCGCAATCATGGAATGACCTGTGGCTGACCCAAGATCAACAGGGTCAGCGGGCACTGCAACAGGGCGACGCCGAGGGCGCTGCTTCACTGTTTGAAAACTCAGACTGGGCAGGCACGGCGGCCTACCAAAGCGGCGATTATGAAATGGCCACAGAGAAGTTTGAGAATCCTGCAAACTCGGACAGTCTGTACAATCGTGGCAACGCGCTGGCGCGAACCGGCAAACTCGATGATGCCATTTCAGCCTATGAGCAATCGCTGAGCCTAAAACCCGATCAACCCGATGCCAGGGAGAACCTGGAATTAGTCAAAAAGCTGAAAGAACAGCAGCAACAAGATCAGGAACAGGAACAGGAACAGGAACAGGAACAGGA
>JBDNIE010000006.1:0-19934 GCA_041688425.1 Halioglobus sp.
GGTAGCCCCTCAAATGAGTCGTACACCTTGAGTTTACGCCCGGTAATTTGGCAAATCAGGGAGAGATTGACGGTAGCACCGCCTTTCCAGCAGCCGCACTCTACCACTGCGCCTTGAACCGTCGGTGCTATCTCTAGTAATTTCATTGCCATTACCAGATGTGCTCGCCAGTTAGTGCCGGTCTGGACTTTGGAGAAGTTGCGATAGAACTGGTAACCGAGCCACATCCTCTTACGCCATGTCATCCCGTAACTCTCATGCACATTTCTTGAATAGGTGAGGAAGAAAATGGCGACCGGAGTCGATAGAAAATCGTAGGTGAGACGCACAAGTCTACGTGGACGAAAGGGTCGTTTCCTGGCGCTCTGTCTTTTTATTACCATGTATTGTGCTCGCAGATAGGGGCCTGTTTCTTAATGTTCCAGTATAGGGAAAAGCGCGGATGGATGGAAAGAATGGTACGTGCCCCGAGTGGCACTTTGTGGCTTAAGCTGGCCGCGCTGCTGCCAGCCGGATCATGGTTGGCCAAATTTCTGTACTTAGTAGCTATCCCTATCCGAGTGATGCCACGCTCTTCAGAACCAGTCTTACCAATTCAGCTTGTCGAGAAACACCCGTTTTGGCGAAAATGGATTTGAGTTGAGCCCTGGCCGTGTGTTGTGAAATATTCTGCGCGCCCGAGACTTGTGCCAGGCTCAGACCGCGAGCAAGTAGGGTGGCAAGATTGGCCTCAGCGGGAGTGAGCTTAAACAGTTCGCCAAGAATCTGGCGGGAGGTGGATTCCTGCAGGTCAGGATCGCTGACAAAGACCGCAGCGGACGGACTGGACTGTCCCTCACTCCACTGGGATGTGGGTACCGGCCTGATGACCAGACCGAGATCGGCACGTCCGGCAGAGCGCGGTACTCGCAGAGCGCGAACCACGGATGTTTCGCCATGCAACTGTGCACGGATGATGGTGGCCAACGCCTGTTGCAACTCTTTATCGATATCTCTGCCTTCGATATGCAGGCGTCCCGCGCGCAGACTGAGCCCTTCGCCCTGGTCGAGCAGCGCTCTGCCTACGGCATTAGTGGTCAGTAAGCGGCCCTGCTCGTCGAGTATCATAGTGGCTACGGAAAGCTGATTGACCGCGCCTGCGTAGACGTCTCGTTCCGATGTCATGCGATTGAGCTTGGCATAAATCTCAATCGCTTGACGCAGGTGCGGGGTGAGCAATGTAAGCAACTGCCGGTCTTTTGTTTTAAAGCGCGCTTCACTGGCGCGCCGCGAAAAACGCAGCCTGGCAAGCATTCCGCCCGGTTCCGCCGTATCCACCCCGAGGATGCGAAACAGGCCGATGGGCTTCAGGTAGTGAAGGTAATAGTCAGATGTGACCAGCTCCTTATCGGGCAATATGTCTTCCAGCGCAATGACGTTGTCCAGGGGGAGATTAATAAAGGGGTCCAGAGAAAAAAATTGTTCGCGATAGGCGCTGACTTCCCAGTCGTTAGGATCCGCGAGCGTTGAATCAGCCCGCTTGCGGGCCTTGTCAGGTCGCACACTGTTGAGTATTACGCCGTGGTCGTCAGCCGTTGGCGGTCGTAAGACGAGAGAGACCACCTGAGCATCCATTGCCTCGCGCAGCACTGGCAGCGCGCTTTGCCAAGGCTGGGTCTCCAGCGTGCCCTGATAAATCAGTTTGATGAGGTGGCTGAAGTCGCTGTCAATCCGGTTGGGTCCCATTGCCGGTGAGTCAGCTTATTTCTCGAGGTTGGAGAGGTCAGAGGTAACTTCCACCAGCAGTTTGGGTCTGCCGATACCCCAGCCTTGTAAGTAGTCAACGCCGAGTGTCTCGAGCTTGGCAATTATTTGATCGTTTTCCACTGATTCGGCAATGGTTTCCTGGCCGAGGAAATGTGCTAGGTCATTGATTGACCGTGCCATAGCGTAGTCGTTGCGGTTGAGGTGGATGCCGGTGATGAAACTGCCGTCGATCTTCACATAGTCCACGGGCAACTCACGCAAGTAGTTGTGGCTGGCGGGCCCGGTACCGAAATCGTCAATAGAGAACTTGCAGCCGATGCTCCTGAAGGCGCGTACGAAATCTGATGCCTTGATGAGGTTGGAAATAGTACCCGTTTCCGTAATCTCGAAGCACAGTCTGCTCGTGCCGACGCCGAACTCGGAGATCTGTTCGAGCAGGTACTCCATAAAAGTGTCGTCTGTCACACTGGCGCCCGACAGGTTGATAGCCAGATTGGGCACCACCTTCTGCTCGTCCATCAGGCGACTGATCCAGGTAAAGGCTTCACGCACCACCCAGCGGTCCACCAGTGTCATAAAACCGTAGCGCTCTGCAGATTGAATAAATTCCTCGGGAGATGTGATCGAACCATCCTTATTGAGCAGACCCAACAATAATTCGTAGTGCAAGGTGGAATTGGATCGGTCTGCAATGGCTGTCTGCACTATCGGCTGTGCGCGCAGCACAAAACGCTCAGAGGCTAATGCGCTTTCGAGATTCTGCTTTGTCTGTGTCTTCTGTCGTTTATAGTCACTGATTTTACTCTGTTCTTCTCGGAACTGAACGACGCGATTACGTCCCTGTTGCTTGGCGTACCGCATGGCCGAGCGCGCAGAATCGATAAGCTCATCCACGCTAGGGCTATGCTCTAGAATAGCCGCAACGCCTATGGAGACTGTGAAGCTAACATTCTCTCCCTCGATATCCATGGCACTGGCTTCGATGTCGCTGCGAATTTTTTCGGCAATCTGCATTGCCTGGTCAAGATCGTGATCCACCAGCAATAGGGCAAATTCATCGGCCTCCATTCTGGCCGAAGACGATTTTTTACCGTGCAGCTGGGCCAGGAGCTTGGCAAATTCCAGCAGTACCTGGTCACCACTGATTCGGTCATACACTTCATTAACCAGTTTGAACTGGTCGATATTGAGATAGAGTATGGCGTGCTGCGAGTGCTTCAGCTGGCTATGTCGCAACGCGCGCTTCATCTGCTCAATAAACGCTTTGCGATTGATCAGTTTGGTTAGTGAGTCGTGATTTCTGGCAAAGCTAAGCGATTTCTGGACGTGCTCCAGCGCGTGATACATGCTTTGATCGACCACTGACAAATGGTCAGTCGGAGCGGGAGGCTGTGCCCCCCGGCTCAGTTGCATTGCCAGTTGAATGGCATTCATATCACCGACTTTCTGTCCTCGTTCGTTGACGAAAATATAACGATCGCGAGCAGGACTGATCCAGGCCAGCTGCATGCGTTTTTTGCTATCGTGTTTGTCGCGGTACGTTAGCCAATTGCCGTTGTTGAGCTGTTCAACGCGCTTCACCCAGCGACGCAGGCGCGGCAGGTCTTCGATCTTTGCCCTCACGTCGGCGGGTTCCGGGCTAGGGTCCGGCTGCTGCGACTTTACCGGAGAAGTTTCAATTGCAGCATTGCCGGCGAGGATGTTGCGCAACTGTTCCAGCACTTCTTCATGTGCGATGTTGGTGGGCAAGGCGCTGGAAATCTGTTGATTTATCAAGTCAATAAAGGACTCTGCTTCGAGGCTTCTTTGTACCGGGACGTCGTCACCGGGGTCGTTCTGCCTCTGCTCGTCTAGCCACAGACACAGTAGGTCCAGCGTTTTGACCTGATCCTTCCAGGCGGCGCTGTCCAGCCCGTCCCTAACATGCGTAAGCACCAGTAGATCACGCCAGCCACTGTTAATCAGGTCCTGCAGCACTTTTGGCGCCGTCGGCGGCTGAATACGATTGTTGATGACTTTGTCGACGGCATGTCTTGCCTCCGCCAGCTTCTGTCGACCCTCTTGCGTGCGCACGACTCTCTCAACATTACGCGAGAGTGCTCGTTCTTGCTGTGCGACGAGCTTGTCTATTTTCTCGAGCGCGGTTTCAAACACTGAATCGTCGTTCTCGTAATCGGTGAGGATATCCTCGACGATATGGGTAATGCGATCTTCCAGCGCCTTATTTGGAAAGTTCGCTGAGGATGCGAGGCGCGAGAGTTTGTCGACTACATTGCGCGCAGTATTGGTGTGATCGACGAAGAATCGGGGGTCCAATAAGGCCAGTTTGGCCAGCGGAATTTGCAGATTGCCCAGTGCTGGTTTTAGTCCGGTGCTGACATCCAGCTTCGACTTGATGGTTCCAAACAGGTTATCGACCATGTCCAGCTGATTAAGACTTTCTGCGGTCAGGCCGCTGCTATCCCGGAGCCCGCCGATACTCTCCCTGTTACTGGCCAAGTAGGCGCGCAGCGAGTCACTTTCTCGAACGGCGTCTCGCACCTTCGAATTACGCTGCATCGCGCTCAGCGCCTTGGCAATAGATTGCGCATCCGCGAGCCTGCTTTGATCGAGCTCGGAGCTCGCAACAGTGCCTCCTTCCCAGGTCCCACTCAACGGCGTGCCACTGACTAACTCACGCCCTTCGGCAAGTCCATCGGCTTCCCGCTTGAAGTTCAATGCATCGACTACAGAGCGGTACAAATCTGCTGGGTTCACGCTGCCCGACGCGCCGCCGGTTTGTTCACCTAACTGCCTCTTGATCTGGCTCAGCGCATTGATGGCCGATGTGAGTGGTTCGATAGCCTGCCGCTGCGCTCCCAGTTCCGCCGCGGATACACGCCCTGACGGCGGCGGGGTATTTGCTGACTGTGGCTCTGCAGTCGTGTGCTGCGGCGACATAGCAGGCTTCGTTTCACGTTTCGTCCATTCCGGCCTCGTTTCCGTTGGGTCCACTTTGAGCAATGTACCCTTGCGCTCAATCTCTACTTCAATGTCGGGCAGAACGCCCGCTGCGCCCAGCAGCGTATTGAGTGGCTCGTAGAAGCCAACCAGCTGCGTGACAAAATTCTGTGCAAAGAAATCGTAGATGAGGGGAAGAACGTTGTGCGGGACTTTTTCATCCAGCAGGGCGCGCTGGAAGGCACGACATAACTGGCGGACGTGAATGGGCAGGCGCACCCGGTTAGGGTCTGCACCAATGAGCACTGCCAGTCGTAACGTTAGCGCCTCCAGGGCCAATTTATGCAGGCCGTAGCCGAGCAAGACCATCCTGTCAATCGCCAGAAAATCTTCATACTCTTGCTGATTGATAAGGTTCAGGTCGTCAGCGTTAGCGCTGCCAATTCGGTAACGCCAGAGGTGCTCTTCAGTGTGTTCTGGTGTCAGCTCGCAAAAGTAGTTCGAGATATGCAGGGCAACATGATCGGCGATATTAACGGCCCTGCGCCGCATGAAACTGGCGGCTTCAAAGTGTGAGTTTTTTTGCCCTTCTGCTGGCCTGATGCGTGAGGCGCATTCATGCAGGTAGCTCGTCAGGTCAACCAAAAAAGGGGTCAGCGCCGTTTCTATTTCTGACAGACTCTGTTTTTCCAGTGTGTCGAGCAGCTTTGCGTATTCGCTGGTGACAGCCACGTTGACCGATGGTAGCGCCTTGGCTGGCCCGGGGTTTGTAGGTGGCGCTTCAGAGCCGCGCGTGCCAGCGTCGGTTACGCTGGCGTCGGGTGAGAGGTCGGGTTCGTCAGTCTGTGCTGCGGTGATCGCCTGGCGATAGTAGCCGGCCAGTTCAGCATCTGATGGGGCGAACTCCAGCGTGATGCTATCGTGGTAGAGTCTGAAGATTTTTACTTTGGCATCTGGCGGTGGCGCGCGCAGTGTATTTTTTTGCGAGATAGAAAGTGTTGGCAGAGCGTCTATCGGAAGATTAAAAAGCGCGGCAGAGCCGGCGGCGTCCAGCGGCGGGATAATATCCAGCAGCAGACGCCCGTCAAGCAGTGAAGACAGTTCACCGGATATGCGCACTGTATCGTCGAGCACAAGCGCAGCGGGCAATGTTGCTATGGGTACTGTGGTGTTGGACATTAGACCCCGTGTGGTGTGGTGCTATTATCTTCAGCGCGAGCTTGCTGGAAGTATACCTTGATATAGCCCTGCCACAATAACCCGGCTAATGCGGTGGCCGTCATAATTTCCGGTCTACTAATGACCCTTTTTGGGTAGGGATTTCTCGCTAGGGTTTGGCGTTGGCGGCGGTGAGGAAGGCCGGTTTCTCACCCCCACCATGGACGGCGAAGTTGGTGCCACTGACGTAGGACGCCAGTGGTGAGGCTAGGAAAAGGCAGGCGTTGCCCACGTCTGTTGGCACTGCCATTCGACCGAGAGGGATGGTCGCACTCACAGCGGCAATGCCGTCTTTGTCGCCGTAATGCAGGTGCGCTTGCTCCGTTTCGGTGAGGCCGACGACCAGCGCGTTTATGCGTACTTTAGGTGCCCATTCCACCGCCAGTGATGTGCCGAGGTTCACCAGTCCAGCTTTGGCCGCGCCATAGGCAGCGGTGCCAGGCGACGGTCGAATCGTGCTGACGCTGGCAATATTGATGATGCAACCGCCTTCATCCTGCTGCTGCATGACTCGGTTGGCGACCTGACTGAAGTTCAGCGGTGCGATCAGGTTGAGTCTGATAATGGATTCTGAAAAACGCGGCGATGCTGTCGCTGCCGCAGCGAAAGGTGCGCCGCCGGCATTATTAACCAGCACATCCAGCCGGCCAAAGTGTTGCACGGCGAATGCCACGCAAGCCTCGATCTGCTCGTAGTCCCGCACATCGCAGGGGGTGAAATGCGCCTCGCGGCCCTCGCTTTGGGGTGGCGTCTCCGGCTCAGACCTGCCGCAGATGAGCACATCAGCGCCAGCAGCCAAAAAGCGTTCCGTGATGCCTCGGCCCACGCCCTTGCCGCCACCGGTGACGATAACGACCTTTCCGCTAAAATCTAGCGCGTTTTCCATACTGTTGCTCCTGGTGACAGCCTGCGGTGTGACGGGAGATAGGTTTCACCGCGCTTGAGATCAGCCCGTGATTTACATAATATGCTCCGGCTGCGTATATCCTAACTGAATTCCCATTGACTGGAAATTTTCGAGGGCGCCGACACGCGAATGCGCAGGACAATTCACCAGCGGTTGCAAATACTGAACTGACTGACAGCCGCACATCACTAGGACTACATGCTATGACGATTGATAGTTTACCCGTGCTTGCCATTCTGGGCGGAACCGGGGATTTGGGAACGGGTTTGGCTCGTCGTTGGGCGCAGGCGGGCTATCAGGTTATTATTGGGTCACGTACCCTCGATAAAGCAGAGGCCGCTGTTGCGGATTTGCGCGAAGTCATGGCCGAGCGCGGTGTCATGGAAGTGAGTGTCAGCGCAATGGAGAACCTTGCCGCCGCTGAAGCCGCTACCATAGTAACGCTGACGGTGCCGTTCAGCCATCAGGCGAGCACCCTGGAGTTGGTAAAGCCCGCTCTGAAAGGTAAGATTTTGATTGATGTGACGGTGCCACTGGTGCCGCCAAAAGTAGCGCGTGTGCAGTTGCCATCGCAAGGCAGCGCCGGACAAATTGCCCAGGAACTGCTGGGCGAAGAAGTCGATGTTGTTTCTGCGTTCCAGAATGTTGCCGCTGCCCATTTGCAAGAAGGCCAGGGCGTGGAATGCGATGTATTGGTGAGCGGGAATAAAAAGGCCGCGCGTGAAGAGGTGATTAAATTGGTTGAGGCAGCCGGTATGCGCGGCTTTCACGCCGGTATGATCAATAACGCAGCTGCCGCTGAAGCCCTCACGTCAGTGCTCATTACGATTAACAAGCAGTACGGCTGCCATGCGGGCATTAAGATCAGCGGCTTGGACTAAAGCCATTTGTCCTGCGCGTCGCAGCCTGTAAGGCATTGCATTGAATGACAACTCGATTGGAACTGATTCCGCTTCAGGGATTCCCGCTAGTAGAACCGGGTGATGATCTTGTGGGGTTGATTATTGCGGCCCTGCGCGATAATGCTCTCGTTCTTGAAGCGGGAGACGTCCTGGTTATCGCGCAAAAGATTGTATCAAAAGCGGAGAACCGCTACGCGCGACTGGCGGGTGTGACCGTCAGCGACGAAGCGGTCGCGCTGGCGGCTAAAGCTAACAAAGACCCGCGACAGGTGCAGTTGATTTTGCAGGAGAGCAGGGAAGTGTTGCGGGTGCGCCCGGGTGTCATTATCGTTGAGCATCGCAATGGTTATGTGCATGCCAATGCCGGAATCGACAAATCCAACATTGCCATAGATGCCAATGATCCACGCGTATTGTTGCTGCCGATTGATCCCGACGCGTCTGCTCGCGCTTTGCGCGATGGGCTTGAGGAACGGACAGGGATAGCGCCGCAAATTATTATTAATGACAGCATGGGGCGGGCGTGGCGCAATGGTACCGTGGGGCTTGCTATCGGTACGGCGGGTCTGCAACCACTCAATAACCAGATCGGTGAGGTTGACATGTTTGGCAATGTTCTAGAGGTGACGGAACCTGCGGTAGCGGATGAACTGGCGGCCGGAGCATCGCTGGTCATGGGGCAGGCGGCCGAGGCGTGCCCGGTGGTGCTGGCCCGGGGCGCATGCCTGAAGCCAGCCGAGGTCGGATCTGGCAGTCTATTGCGCGATCGATCAATCGACATGTTTCGCTAATGACAGTGACTGAGCCCACGGTGTTGGCGCTGTCTGGTGGTGTTGGTGGCGCGAAGCTGGCGCTGGGTCTGGCAGATGTGCTGCCTCGCGGGCATTTGCATGTGTTGGTCAACACCGCCGATGACTTCTCACATTTGGGCCTGCACATCAGCCCGGATATCGACACACTACTTTACACACTCTCCGGTAGGGCCAATGCAGCGCAGGGCTGGGGATTGGAAGGTGAGACATGGAACGCCATGGAGGCCCTGCAGGGACTTGATGGAGACACTTGGTTTCGACTGGGCGATAAGGACCTGGCAACGCATCTGTGGCGTACCGGGCGCCTGGCGCAAGGCGCAAGTTTAAGTCAGGTGACAGACTCACTGCGAACTCAGCTGGGCATCAGCAGCCACATATACCCCATGTGCGACGAGCCTGTTCGCACTACGGTACATTGTGAAGGGCGCGATCTGCCGTTTCAGCACTACTTTGTAAAGGAGCAGTGCGCGCCGGCGATCACCGGGTTCAGCTTCGAGGGTATCTTAGACGCCCGGCCCAATGATACCGTTCTGCAAATGGTGCGAAGTGGCGCTTTCTCCGCGATTGTAGTGTGTCCTTCTAACCCTTTCGTCAGTATTGATCCCATTCTGCAGATTCCCGGGCTCTGGGCCGCACTGAGTGATAGTCCGGCGGAACTGGTGCTGGTGTCGCCCATCGTGGCAGGTATGGCACTGAAAGGCCCCGCCGCCAAAATGATGGCGGAGCTGGGTACGCCGGTCACAGCACTGGGTGTGGCTGAATATTATTGCAAGCGCTATAAAGGGTTGCTGGACTATTTCGTGATCGACGAGAGTGACGCTACACTGGTGCCCGAAATTGCCGCGTTGGGTGTAAAGGTTACTGTGACAAACACTGTGATGAAGAGTAGGGAAGACAAACAGCGCCTTGCGCGTTTCACCCTGCAAGTGGTAGGGGTATAGACGCATGGCACAAGCGCTTCTGCTGCTCAAGGATTTGGTGCAGGCCAAGACGCGCCTGAGTGGTCTTTTACGCCCGTCCGAGCGCCGAGCCCTGGCTCAGGCGATGGCAGAGGATGTGCTCGCGGCGCTTGGTGGCCATCCATGTGTTGGGCAAATTACGCTCGTATCCGACGATCCCGGCGCGCAATTGTTAGCCGGTAAGTACGGTTCTGACTGCTGGTCTGAAAGTTCTCTGGGATGCCGCGGCCTCAACCCGCTTATCCAGCGCGCAAGCGAGCGCCTGCTAGCCAATCGCAAGGAACCACTGTTGGTAGTACACTGCGACTTGCCGCTGTTAACTGCCGATGATATCAGCGCAGTTCTCAAGGCGCAGGACGAGTGCACAGGACTTGTTGTTGGTTGTGATCGGCAGGGCAGTGGTACCAATCTGTTGGCCTTTGACGTCGCGACCATGCCTGAGTTTTGCTTTGGTGATGATAGTTGTGCTCGTCACTTGGCCAGTGCCCGCAGTGGCGGCTTTCCCGCGCAGGTACTTATAAGACAGGGAATCGCTGTAGATGTCGATGAACCTGCCGATCTGCAATGTGTGATGGAACGCTTGCACGCTAACCCGGCAAGCAACACCGCCGCTCTGCTTTATAACACAGCACTGGGTGCACGTATCGAGCTGGCGATGGCTACGATGTTGCATCACACAACCGCTACTGATGATGTATATAGAGGATCGCTCAACTGATGTTGGACTGGCAAAAGCTTTACGAGCAACTGCGGCAGGGCGTCATTGTGAGCGATGAGCAGGCGCTATCATTGGCAGACTTCGACGACACTGCGGCGTTGGTAGAGCGGGCCGCTGCGCTGCGTGACAGCGGTCATCGCAATGTAATTACCTATTCGCGTAAGGTGTTTATTCCTCTGACACACCTGTGCCGTGATGTATGCCACTACTGCACATTTGCCCGCACTCCGAAGAAAATAGAGCAGCCCTATATGCCCGTTGAAGACGTGCTGGAGTTGTGTCGCAAGGGTGCGAGCATGGGCTGCCAGGAGGCCTTGTTTACGCTGGGCGAGAAGCCTGAACTGCGCTACAGCGCAGCACGACAGGCGTTGGATTCCATGGGCTTTAGCAGCACACTGGATTACGTGAAAGAAGTCGCTCGCCGGGTGTTGTCCGAGACAGGGTTGTTACCCCACATTAATGCCGGTTGTATGGACGCCGATGAAATAGCCGGGTTGCGCCAGGTCAGTGCCTCTATGGGCATTATGCTGGAGTCTGCCGCAGAGCGCTTGTGCCAGAAAGGTATGCCGCATTACGGGTCCCCGGACAAGGAACCAGCGCGGCGCCTCAGGACCATGGAGTTAGCAGGTGAAGCCGCTGTGCCGTTTACTTCGGGCATATTAATAGGTATCGGTGAGACCCGCCGTGAACGTATTGAGTCTCTGCTCGCGCTGCGTCAGGTGCACGATCGGTTCGGCCATCTGCAGGAAGTGATCATCCAGAACTTTCGCGCCAAGCCCGGCACGCTGATGGCAGCCGCACCCGAGCCAGACCTGAACGAGTTGCTGTGGACTATCGCAATCGCGCGGATTATTTTCGGCGCACAAATGAATATTCAGGCACCGCCCAACCTCAGCCCCGGCGTGTTACCGCAGTTGATAGCGGCAGGTATTAACGACTGGGGTGGTGTGTCTCCGCTAACGCCCGATTATGTAAATCCGGAAGCCCCATGGCCGCATCTTGAGCGACTGGCAACTGAAACGGCGTCCGCCGGTAAGTTCCTTGAGCAGCGTCTCACGGTGTATCCGGCCTATGTTACCGAGGGCAAGCGCTGGCTGGATGACACCGTGCATACGGCCGTCATGCGGCTCTCGGACGCTGCTGGCTTGGCCCGCCGCGATAGCTGGGTGCCCGGTGAAGAGCACCCGGTACCGGCTGCAGAGGCGCAGTTGCTGCGCGCGCGTCCGCAGGATTCAGCCGTATCTGAGGATGTGCTTGATATCGTCAAGCGCTGTCGAGCGACGAGTGAGCTGACGGAGGCGGATGTTACGCGGTTGTTCGAGACTCGCGGACTGGATTTTTCCTATGTGGTGGCTGCGGCTGATCGGCTGCGGCAAGAGGTCAATGGCGATACGGTCAGCTATGTCGTCAACCGCAATATCAACTACACCAATGTCTGTTATTTCAAGTGCCAGTTTTGCGCGTTCTCGAAAGGAAAGCAGAGCGAAAATCTGCGCGGCAGGCCCTACGATATCAGCGCAGAGGACATAGCCGGACGATGTCTGGAAGCCTGGGAGCGCGGCGCTACTGAAGTCTGCATGCAAGGTGGAATCCACCCCGATTACACCGGCCAGACCTATCTGGATATTGTACATACCGTACGCAGCGTCACGCCGAAGATGCATATCCACGCTTTCTCGCCGCTCGAAGTGTGGCAGGGTGCTGCCACGCTAGGTGTCAGTGTGGCCGATTATTTACGTCAGCTACGTCAGGCTGGCCTCAATACACTACCGGGAACTGCGGCTGAAATTCTGCACGATGAAGTGCGCGCAAGCCTTTGCCCCGATAAACTCAATACTGCGCAATGGTTACAGGTGATGGCGGCGGCGCATGCAGAAGGCCTGCGTACTACCGCCACAATCATGTATGGGCATATCGACCAGCCGCGCCATTGGGCCAGCCACCTGCTGCATATTAGAGCTTTGCAGCAGCGCACCGGTGGATTCACCGAGTTTGTGCCGCTGCCTTTCGTGCACATGGAGGCCCCCATGTATCTCAAGGGCAAGTCACGACGCGGTCCGAGCTTTCGCGAGGCCGTATTGATGCATGCAGTGGCGCGTTTGGTATTTCACGGGCTGATCCACAACATACAGGCGTCGTGGGTAAAGATGGGCCGAGAAGGTGTCGCAGCCTGTCTCAACGCAGGGGTTAACGATCTCGGCGGTTCACTGATGAACGAGAGTATTACGCGTGCGGCGGGCTCCGGTCATGGTCAGGAGTGGGCTCCTGAGCTTATGGAGCAGCAGATTCGCGCTGCCGGGCGTCGCCCGCGCATGCGCACTACCCTCTATGCTGATGCCGCATTGGAGCGGCGCGATGCGGCGTTTGCTGCAGCACCGCTGACGGAGGTCTACAACGCATCAGCTGGAAAAAAACAACGCAGCAAGCGTCTCAGTCAGACCGAGGAAATAGTCCCCGTCGCTCTGTCGATGCCGCTCACATGGGCGCAGCATCCCTCGCGCGACGCCATAGTGTTCGAAAGCGTTGTCTTGATGGCTGCTTGCAACTGACGGAACGGTTTGTCGAGATGGCCACAAAAGCGGGCGGCAAGGCGATCGATCTGGAGGCCACCTGGCGAGTCCCTCTGGAGGCAGAATTTGAGCAGCCGTATATGCAGGAGTTGCATAGGTTTCTGGTGAGCGAAAAACACGCCGGCAAGCGCATCTTTCCGCCTGGCAATGAGTTTTTCAACGCCTTCAGCCGTACCCCACTGGATAAAGTTAAAGTGGTTATCCTGGGGCAGGACCCTTACCACGGTGAGGGCCAGGCGCACGGCCTGTGTTTCTCTGTGCAACCTGGCGTCGCTGTTCCGCCGTCTCTCAAAAATATTTTCAAGGAGTTGCGCGCCGAGCTGGGCATGCCTATTCCCTCTCACGGCCATCTCACAGCATGGGCAGACCAGGGTGTGTTGCTGCTTAACAGCGTATTATCGGTAGAGTCCGCTTGCGCAGCTTCACATCGGGGTAAGGGTTGGGAGAAATTCACTGACAGGGTTATCGAGGTCATCAGCCAGCAGCGTGAAGGGGTGGTGTTTCTTCTTTGGGGCAGCTATGCCCAGCGCAAAGGTGTAATCATCGACGCCGAGCGTCACTGTGTGTTGAAAGCGCCGCACCCGTCACCGCTGAGCGCCCATCGGGGCTTTTTTGGCTGTGGTCATTTTGCCGCCGCCAATCGCTATTTACAGGGCAGGGGAGAAGCACCGATCGACTGGCGCCCCTGAGTCCACCTGACTTTTCGGCAGGATTTTCGACTGCCATTCGCCCGGCATTTGCCTACTCTCACGGTTATTGCTAGCCTTTCTCTATCGTGTAGGGCAGTTCAAGCATGGTCAACCGCGGGCCATCGGCGGCGCCGAGCAGAAGTCCGTTGTCCACACCTGCGCCCGTTGCGGCAAGCAACAAAAACAGGTTCTCGCCAAACACGCAGCTGTTAATGACATTGCCAACACTCTTGGCGGAGACGGCGTCATAGAGCGCGGTGCCGGGTGAGCACTCGGTTTGCGCGGGAAGTTGTGCGGCATAGGCACGACGCTTGGATTTGCCCAGATAGTGCAGCCGCGCGACGACTTCTTGCCCGGTGTAGCAGCCTTTCTTGAAACTGATATGCCCGATGTGATCGTAATTAAGTAACTGCGGGACAAACTCGCCGATCGTCGGCGTCACAATGCGGGCGATGCCGCTACGAATCTGCTCAGACTGCCACTGCGCCTCGGAGCCTCTGCGCATCAATTTTTCCATGCGCGCCAGGTAGCCTTCACTCGCCGTTTGCTGTAAGAAGCATTCAAATTGCTGGCCGTGCTTATCCATCTGCACCACAGCACAATTGCCTGTGCTGTGAGCATTGAACTGCGCCTTAGGGCATTCGCCAAAGATCTCAGTTACCGCCGCTGCCGCTTCTGCTCCCCAGATGGCGACCGTCAACCAATCGTCCCGTGTGGCATCCAGTTCCGCTTTGGAAAAAATAATGTATTTGCCGAATGCCGTCGCGCTGTTATCGCGGATTTCGCGACGCATCCGCAGCGAGAAATGCTCAGGGGCCAGTTCGCAGATCAGGAAGTCGCAGATGACTCTGCCCTGCGGCGTGCAGAACGCACCGGGTGTCGCATGTTCCGAGTCCACCTCGCGCGTGTCGCAGGTCGTCTGCCCCTGCAGGAATTTCAGCGTATCAGGCCCGACAATGTGCAGCAGCGCCTCCTGTTCCAGTAGTGCGTAATTGCAATTCAAGCTTATTCCCCTGTTATCGACACAACAATAATAGAGCCTGTCTGCGCCGGTGTCAGCACTCCATTGCGCGGTCGTGTGCGTACCTGCCGACAATAGACGATATACTAGTCACCTTTGATGACTCATTCGGATGATTGAACTGGCATGATTGAACGTGAAGAACACAACAGAATGCGCTGGGCGGCCCGGCGCGGTATGCTGGAACTGGATCTGGTACTTGAGCCTTTTGTGAACGACCGCTATGCATTGCTCAGCGAGTCAGATCGACAGCACTTTCAGCAATTGATGCTATGCGAAGATCAGGAGTTGTTTGGCTGGTTTATGCAGCGCAGCCAACCGGACGACAGGGAGCTTGCCAGCATTGTCAGCCAGATACTCCAGTTCGCCCGCACTGCACCTCAGGATAGGTAACTCACGCCTCAGATGCATTCTTTATATCGCGCTATGCCTAATATCCGCATATGCGCTGTGGAGAATCTACTCGCGAGGCCATGATGGTATCGCGCTGTTAATCACGCCACTTGTCGCATTTTTTCTGTGGCGACTTCGAGAAAATCCAATGGTGGGCGCTCAGCTGCACTGGCGTCAGGGGCGCTGGACCCTGCAGCAGGGTGCAAGCCGTCGAACCGTCACACTAACCAGACGCAGCACCGCGACACAATGGCTGGTGTACCTCGCTTTCAATGATATGCCGGCAGGATCCGCCGGGCAGCTCTGGCTGTATGCCGACAGTATCCCGCGCGATCAATTGCGCAAATTGCGAGTGCGCTTGGTGCTCTTGGAATGACGCGCTTGTGAAGGAGGTTGCTACGAACTGCAGCGTAAATGTTTCCGATCACGTTCGAATGAGATTTACCTGAGTTGCTAGCCCCACGCCAAATTAAATGGTCAGGGTCAGGGGGGACCTACCTTAACTGCTAGCCTGGCGCCAAACCGAGTAGAGCTCTTCGGGACATGCCGTAAATACGTCCATGTAGGCTTGCTTCGGCCATCCACGGCCTCAGACGGTCCCTTCAATCTCTACTCGCTTTGACACCTACTGTGCGTTTTTTCGGCTAAGAAAAGCAGCATTCTGGTTAGATCCGATTTGGGCTTACTGAAGCTTAAAAGTGGCGCCGATCTAGCAGCAAAAGTGAACACCCTTCGAGTCAGGGCCTATGAGGTAACGCGGGATCTTTGCTACTGACAGGAAAATTGTCAGGTTCAAGCACCGTGTCGAGAGCTTCGGGCAACATCTTCGGATAATCCAGTGTGTAGTGTAGGCCGCGACTCTCCTTGCGCGAAATAGCGCAGCGGATCATCAGTTCGGCGACCATCGCCAGATTGCGCAGCTCCAGTAAATCATTGCTGACCTTGTAATTACCGTAGTACTCCGCGATTTCGGTCTGTAGCAACTGCACCCTGTGCAGTGCGCGTTGCAGGCGTTTATTGGTCCGCACGATGCCGACGTAGTCCCACATGAAGCGGCGCAGCTCGTCCCAGTTGTGTGAAATGACAACATCTTCGTCCGAGTCAGTCACCTGACTTTCATCCCAAGGGGCGGCATCTGCAGGGGCGGGAATATGATCCAGCTGCTGCGCGATATGGTTGGCTGCAGACTCGGCGTAGACGATGCACTCCAGCAGTGAGTTGCTGGCCATGCGGTTAGCCCCGTGCAATCCCGTGCAAGAGGACTCGCCCACGGCATACAATCCTGCCACATCGGTATGGCTGTGTTGATCAACTACAATGCCGCCGCAGGTATAGTGGGCCGCTGGAACTACAGGAATAGGTTCGGCGCTGATATCGATACCAAATTCCGCACACTGCGCCATTACAGTGGGGAAGTGGCTTTGCAGAAACTCGCGCGGTTTGTGCGAAATATCCAGAAACACGCAGTCGGCGCCCAATCTTTTCATTTCATGGTCGATTGCGCGTGCCACGACGTCGCGCGGTGCCAGTTCGCCGCGCTCGTCGAAATGCTGCATGAAGCGCTGTCCGTCTGGTAGCAACAACCTGCCGCCTTCTCCACGTATCGCCTCGGTTATCAGAAAGGATTTAGCTTTGGGGTGATACAGGCAGGTGGGATGAAACTGATTGAACTCCAGGTTTGACACGCGGCAGCCCGCGCGCCATGCCATGGCAACGCCGTCTCCGCTCGCGCCGTCTGGATTGCTGGTGTAAAGATAGACCTTGCTCGCGCCACCCGTGGCGATTACCGCGGCTCGCGCCTGAAACAAATCGACGTGGCCGGAGCGCTGGTCGAGTATGTAGGCTCCCTGGCAACGATTTTCGTTTACCACCATGTCGACGGCCATACGGTGGGTAAAAATCTCGATGTTGTCGGCTGCAATGGCACGCTCGGTTAGTACCTCTGAGATGGCCCTGCCGGTGCGGTCAGCCGCGTGGATAATGCGCCGGTGGCTGTGGCCGCCTTCCATCGTGAGGTGGAACTCCCGTTCCTGGGGGCTGCTACTTTGCGCTCTCAGGTCGAAGTCCACACCCTGTTCTACCAGCCATTCCACGCAGCGCCGACTATTGCCTACGGTGAATTCCACCGCGTCGCGCCGGCATAGGCCTGCTCCTGCGGCGAGGGTGTCGGCCACATGGGAGTCCACAGTATCGCGGCTATGTAGCACTGCGGCCATGCCTCCTTGGGCCCAATAGGTCGATCCCTGGTTCAGGTCCGCCTTGGATAGCAGCGCTACACGGCAGCTGGCAGGCAGTCGCAGCGCCAGACTCAAGCCGGCTGCGCCAGCACCGATGATTAATACATCGTGTTCGTAGGTGGCTGTCATACCGATCAGCGCTTGCCGCTGCAGTGTGTGAAATATATGATGTTGCTCAAAGACTTAGCTTCACTTAATGGTGTTGCATCGGAGTATATACGACCTCGTGGTGAATACGAAAAAAATCCCATCGGGAACTTTATTGTTGCCAGCGTCTCTTATCCATCGCCATGGGGCGTCCCATGCGAACTAAGTCGAGCATTCGGTGTCCATTACAACAGTGGATAGAAACGATCCACGCGGTGCTGTCAGGTGCCAAGGAGGGTAACCAGACGTGACGGCCGCGGTGACGGACCAGCAACTTGTCGCCAGGGTAAAGAAAGGTGATTCAAGGGCTTTTGATCTGTTGGTACTGAAGTATCAGCACAAAATTTTCGGCTTGATAAGCCGCTACGTGCGCGACTCTGATGAAGTGCAGGATGTGGCGCAGGAGGCGTTTATAAAAGCGTACAGGGCGCTGCCGAACTTCAGAGGGGACAGCGCTTTTTATACTTGGTTGTATCGCATTGCTATTAATACCGCCAAGAACCATCTGGTTGCCAAGTCACGACGACCGCCCGGGTCTGATGTTGAATTTGAAGATGCCGAATATCTTGAAAGTGGCAGCGGTTTGCGCGAGATCGAGAATCCCGAGAACGCCTTGTTTGGCGAAGAATTAAAGGCAGTGGTGGATCGGGCGATAACCGCCTTACCCGAAGACCTGCGCACCGCGATTACACTGCGAGAGTTCGACGGTCTTAGTTACGAGGATATCGCCGATATCATGGATTGCCCGGTGGGCACTGTGCGATCACGCATATTCAGGGCGCGAGAAGCAATAGATGGGCTGGTCGTGCAGCACATGAAGGGCGACGACCAAACGGGCTAGAACTAAAAAGGCGACAACTATGCCCGACGGCTATGCAAGTGGGAATAGCCAAGTGGGTGTGCTGCGTTTGCAGTGTATCTAAAGTTGGGATTGACCAGGTTAGATGTGGATTCAGTGGAAGGTTTGAGACTATGAACGAAAGAATGTGCGAATCACTTTCTGCTCTGATGGACGACGAGGCCAATGAGTTGGAATTGGAGCGGGTGTTGTCACAGTTGAATGGCGAGCCGCGAATGCGTGAAACCTGGCTGCGTTACAGCCAGGCACGAAATGCGATGCATGGCGATCAGATGGCGTACCAGAGCTGGGATATTTCAGCCAGAGTACAATCCTCTATTGCAGAAGCTCACGGTGTATCTGCAATAGGTCTTGCAGGTTTCAAGCAGCGCATGCTGAGGCCTCTGATCAGTGTTGCGGTGGCGGCATCTGTCACTGCTACTGTCGTAATCGGCGGTCAGCAACTCGCCCAGATTGAAGCGGTAGATCCTTACGGTGCGAACCCGTCAGCAGCCGCCGATGCCTCGCCGGTGGGGATGCTAAATAGTCTGGGAGCGATTCCATTGCAAGCTAGCTTTGGCACACAGGCTGTTCCCGTGTTGCAGCCAGCGGTGCGCACTGCTTACCAAGATCTGGCACAGCAGCGCCAGCGTATGTATATGCAAGAGCACGCCGAGCAGGCCGCGCTGAATTCGCCTCAGGGATTAGTGCCGTTTGTTCGTGTGCCAGAGTTACGGGAATAGGCTCGCCAGCGGTGACGGCAAATCGACGCAGACGTCTGCTCCCTTGGGTCATGTTTTGTGCAGTTGTATTGCAGGCCGCGACCGGCACAGTGACTCGTGCCGCGACCACCAATTGTCCGGAGGCCGACAAAGCCGCGCTCAACTGGTTGGACAAGATGTCGAGAAGCCTTCGACAGGTGAGTTACCACGGTGTGGTGATATTGCAGCGACACGACGGTGTACAGGTGATGCAGGTCTCACATTTTGTCGATAATGGCAGCAGTTCCGAGCGTCTTATCGAATTGACGGGGCAGGGCGCGCAAGTAGAGCGTACGGCACATCCTCTGGATTGTGTTCATCCCGGTGACCGATTGCTTAGAATGGAAACACTATTGGATGCTGAGCGCTGCGGTATTGCAGAGCAATATCGATTTACCGTCGCAGAGCGCGAACGTGTTGCCGGGCGCGATGCGGTGCGCATCAAGGTTGAGCCGCGCGATATGTACCGCTTCGGATATGTGCTGTCACTCGATCAGGAAACTGGCCTTTTGCTTAAATCGCAAACGATCAGCCAAGGACACAAGACATTAGAGACTATGCAGTTTGCACGGCTCTCATACTCTGACGTGATGCCAGCGAGCCCAGCTATAGACGCGGTTCACCAGGCGCAGCACCCGCAGGCGGATGACGTCAGAGTGCAGGCATCGGTGGCGCGAGCGTGGACCGTAGGCTGGGTGCCGCGCGGATTTTCCGCCACTGACTCGACGCCTGGTCGTAGTGGGAGACGCACTTATACCGATGGTCTGGCTGTCTTTTCGGTTTTTATGGAGGATCTTGATATTGAAATTCGTCCCGGAGAGGGCTTGATATTGCAGGGTGGCACCACCACCTATACCCGAGGGTTGCGGGTGTCAGACCAGCCAGTGCTGGTTACGGTGATTGGCGAGGTGCCGGTCAATACGGCGCGAATGGTTGCCGATTCAGTGAGTTGGGTGCAGTAGATGCTGACAGAAACCGGTCGAGTAGTGGGCTTGGAAGCAGATTCGGTCTGGGTTGAGACCATTCGCCGCAGCACCTGTGGCACTTGTGCGGCACAGAAGGGCTGCGGTCATGGA
>JBDNIE010000112.1:0-1852 GCA_041688425.1 Halioglobus sp.
CAGCTGCAACACGCAGGCCGGGCCGCGAACGAGGATGAGGCAAAATCCTTACAGACCTCGATGTCCGGCGATGAGCTGCGCCGTTTCATGTACTCCCGCAGCACTGAAGAGGTTCTTGAAGGCATCAGTGGCGGCGCGGGCATGTACAGTGCACCGCAGAGCTTCCGGGACGGCACAGTGCTGCCCAGGGAAACACTTTATACGCTGTTTCGCGACCCCAAGCGCTACAACAGCGTGCCACTGATCACTGGCACCAACCGCGACGAAATGAAACTTTTCCTGGCGCAGAATCCGGAATTCGTGGATCTAAAATTGGGCTTTATTCCGAAGATAAAAGATCCGCAGGCCTACAATGCATTGGCAGCCTACCTCAGCGACAACTGGAAAGCGTTGGCCGTTGATGGTGTCGCCAGAATAATTTCAAACAACGGCGGACAAGCGGTCTACGCTTACCGCTGGGACTGGGATGAAGGCGGCAAGAACTGGCTGGTCGATTACAGTGAACTGTTAGGCGCAGGGCACGGACTGGAAGTCGGCTACATCTTCAATGACTTTGAAGATGGCATCAAGGTGCCGGGCCTTTACAACAGTGACAACATCCCAGGGCGTGATCTGCTAGGCGCGCAAATGCGCAGCTACTGGTCTGAGTTTGCCGACACCGGAGCACCGGGGCGCGGGCGCAGCAGTGCTCTTCCGCTCTGGCAGGCGTGGGACAACGAGGGACAACGACCCAACCTGATGCTGCTGGATACTGCCGCCGATGGCGGCCTGCGCATGGTGAAAGAACCTATGACGGTGGGCATGCTGAAAGAACGCGTTACGAACGATACTGGCATTGCGGACCTGCGCGCGCGGTGTGCGCTTTATGTCCAACTATTCCTGTTGGCAAACGCCGGTGCCGACGTTTGGAACAAAAAGGGCTACGAGGACATCGGCTGTGCCGAGTTCGAGCCCTGGTCCCTCGAAGTGAGCCGCTGAGCTGTCTGTCATTCCTGTGGCGTGATCAGATACTTCTCTCCGGTTGCCTGTTTGCCATACACCGCAATAGCGTCGAGCGACAGCGCTTCGGCCAGCGACACCTCCCGTGTGTAATGGCTGGCGAAAGTGGTTTTTATCTCTGCCGCCACCTTCGCGCGCATCTGCAGACTCTTCTCGATGCCCACCTTCTGCAGGAAAGGCGTCAGCAGAAAACCCGAGAGACTCCAGGAGAATCCGAAATCGCGTGTTAACACCGTGGCACTGCGATCAAGCGCGCCGTAGATATACAGTTGCTTGAATACATCACTGCCGTAGCGACTGTATTCAGTCATATTGCGCACCGCCGCCGCCTCCATACTGGAAAGGATCTGGCTGGCCAGTTTGCCACCGCCGGTGGCATCAAACGCCAGCGTGGCGCCGGTCTCGGTAATGGCATCGGTTAGATGATCGTAAAAACTATCGCCGCCTGAGTTGATAATGTACGTTGCCCCCAGCGCCTTGAGGATATCTTCCTGTTCAGTTTTACGCACAATATTGACCAGCGCGATGCCCTCATTGATACAGATACGATTGAGCATCTGGCCGAGGTTGGAAGCCGCAGCCGTATGTACCAAGGCCTTATGATTTTCCATGCGCAGGGTCTCGACCATCGCCAGCGCCGTAAGGGGATTGACGAAACATGAAGCGCCCTCGGCGGCTGTAGTCCCCTCCTCCAATGGCAGGCACATAAAGGCGTTGACGCAGCGATACTGGCTGTACATCTCCCCGCCGATAATCCCCACCCGCTTGCCCATCAGCGCCTGAGCGGCGTCAGATTCACCTGCGGCTATGACAGTACCTGCAGCCTCGTTCCCCACGGCCAGCGATTGCCCTA
>JBDNIE010000113.1:0-16337 GCA_041688425.1 Halioglobus sp.
ACAACTTAACATAGAAGGGCAGGCCCGCCTTGCGTCTTAATCCCCTCCATGTTCGGGGCAGCTTCGGGACTATGGATCACAGTCGTGCTCCGCTGGAGTAAGCGTCTTAATCCCCTCCATGTTCGGGGCAGCTTCGGGACGATGGGCACTGCCCACCTGAAAGCACTACGGGTCTTAATCCCCTCCATGTTCGGGGCAGCTTCGGGACTCTACAACGCAAAAATCTTCAATTTTTTCAAAGTCTTGTAGACTGCAGAATAGTGACTGTTTTCTGCTCATCAAGTTGCCTAGTATTTGACCAGCTAATATCGCGACAGCTTCCTAATATTGACGCAACTTGCGAAATTGAGCAACAACCTGCCCATCACATACAGAACCCAAGGGACTGAGGTCGTTAACTCCTGCGGGTTCAAGTACATGTGGGGGGCAGCCGCTATCAAAAACGCCTTCTAGAAACGGGTTCGTGCCCCACAGATGAACGGGTTGCCGGGCTGCAAGTCGATACAAGCGAAGATCGTCTTCCTGGTGCTTTATATAGACCGACAATTGTTTTTCGAGCTGCATCAACTCCAGTGGTGTGCCAGACCAAGCGAACACAGATTCCTGCACAGCATAACCCTGAGTACGCAAAAATCGGTACAGTCGCTGTAGCCGTCGTGGTGAGCGCATGTCATAAGAAAGCAGGTACCAATGCCGAGTCGTGTTCAAGCGGCTTTTTCTTCGAGCGTATCCAGGCGTCGCGCCACCCACCGAGCGGTGGAGTCTAGCTGGCGTCGCCAGACATCCAGTTTCTCGTTGTACTGCTCATAGAAAGTTTCTCGTCCCTGCTTGCCCAGTAAACACCCGGCCTGACTTTTCGTGAAATGTCGGCGGGAAATGCGACCGTCGTTGAACATCGATACCACCCAATATTCTACATGCGGTCTTACCGGTTCCATCAGGTCGCAGGCAAGAGACTGCCGGGCATACGCGGTTCGGTGATAAAAACCCAACTGAGGATCAAGTCCATGCTTCAGGGCCTGTCGTACTGCCTCGTGGTGCACAAGCGTATAAGTAAGGGACAGGGCTGCATTCACTGGATCGGGTGGTGGTCGACGTTGTCGCGTCCGAAATTCCAGCTCAGGAGGGAGGTGCGAACGCCAATGTTCAAAAGCCAATCGCTGCACAGCGCCTTCCGCGCCACGTAGCCAATGTTCCGAGGGGCAGTGGTCAAGCCTTTCGAGGCTGGCAGAGATACGTTCGCGTGCTGCGTTTGTATTCTCGAACTCTCGAAGTAATCGCTCAAGCACTTTGAACTTGTGGCGACACAGCTCAACTGCAAAAGGGAGTCGGCTATTTGAATGATATTGCCATTTATACTGCCGACAACGACGCTCTACCTGGGACTGTTGGTTTGCGTAGAGCGCGAAACTGTGCGCGCTGTGGCGTTGGTTCAAAACTATCAAATCGATACCCCGCTTATGGAGTTGGCCGATTAGCTGTGTGGTTAGCGTAACGCTATGCATACAGACCAACTGGCTCAGGCGCTGCAGAGGAACGCTCCGCGGGGATTCATCCCGGGCACGAATGAGCAAGCAATCCGTCTCATACTCCAGTGACACCCTGTGCCGATCAATTATGATCCTCGTCATCTTCACTACTCAGTTGATCAACAAAAATTTTTTCAATGGTGTCATTGTGCCCGTGCCCAGCTGGTCGCATAGACTGTCGCGATCAAGGCGGGCACACAACAGCCTGTCGGTGGCAGGATCAAGCAGAGATTCCAATTCCTGACACAAGGCCTCCTTATTGCGGAGTAAAAGCTGCGCTTCAAAGACGGAATTCTGGTAGCCAAAACTGTACTGCCGCAATTGTTGCAGGGCGCGCCGCCGATTTCGCTGGTCACTGATATCGTAGGCGATCACATAGTAGTGGGCTGTAATAGGCACTCCTGTACGTTGTAGCAACGTACTTGGGCACAGAGCTCTGCAAGTCGCTCTGCGCTGAGTTCCCGCCCGCGATCTGCTGGGGTAAGTGGTACACACAGGTGCCAGTAACGAATTCCGCGTTGGATGAGTTGGGCCGCAATCTGCAGGGGAATAGTGCCGACTACGCGGTCTCCGCTGCGCAGTGCCCTAACATCCAGATGCGCCACAACTTCTCCCTCGAAACCCAGCTGGGCGAGAAACTCGACAGCGCCTGGGTGACGTGTCACGATCCATGTCTTATCTGTTTTCACCTGATCATCTCCGCTTGTATAGGCCAAGCTTACGGCGCCTGGCGTTTTAATTGTCAGCGCCAAGCTTGTTGGCAGGGGGCGGTTCGGAATCGATGCATCACTTGGGGTGGGCTTACGTGGAATCCTTACTATTGGCTGTTAGCGGCATGTCACCCGCCGTCATTACAGAAACACTGTATGGCATTGCTGGGCGTGGGGAGGATTGGCCGCAAGCGCTGTGTATTGTCACTACCTCCAAAGGCAAGGAGCGGCTGTGGCAGGGCTTGGTGGAGCAAGGTCATCTGACTGCTCTGTGCCAAGAGCTGGGGCGGCCCGAGCTACCACTATCTGCGGAAGATATCTTGGTAGTGCCTGATGCTGCGGGTGCGGCGGTAGCGGATGCACGCAGCGCGGCGGATCACGAGGCGATGGCGGATTTCATCATAACCGTTGTTCGCAACCTCACCGGCTCAGACAACCGACGAATTCACGCCTCAATTGCCGGCGGACGCAAGACCATGACCTTCTACCTTGGCTATGCGATGAGCTTGTTTGGGCGTCATTTCGATTGTCTCTCGCATGTTCTGGTGAGCGAAGGCTACGAGAATCATCCAAATTTTTATTACCCCACCCGCGCCACACGCATTATTCGGTTGCCCGATGGACGTGAACTGGACACGCGTCATGCAGAGGTGACGCTGGCTGATATCCCTTTTATTCGCCAGCGTCACTTGTTACCAAGTTTGCTGAAAGATGAGGGCGAAAAGGTCAGTTTCAGGCAGACGGTGGAGCTAATTAACCTTGGGCAACAGCCCGATGATATTCGACTCACTGTAGATGCCCCAGGGCAGCGACTGGTGCTCGGCTCAAGCGCTGATCAGAATCTGCGGATTGAGATAGAGATAACAAACGTCTGGTACTGGATGTTCTACTTGTTAATTCTGGAAGACTCTTGCAAGTCGGTAGATGAGCGAGACGGATATACCCGCCCCCTCAAAGAAGGCGCGGACAAGTCGCTCGCACTGCTGATGGCTCTTAAGTTGGCCCACGTGCTAGAGGTGCAAATCGCGGGGGATGATTTGGGTCAGTTGGCGACAGCACTGCTGGAGCTAGACCTGTTGGCCGATAGATATCCCATGCTGGAGCGGAGCCTACGAGCGGTGAAAGAAAAGGACGGCGTCACCGGCTCCCAGTTCAGCACCTATGTGAACGAGCTTCAGGAGTCACTCAGCCAACTTTTGCCGGAAAATCTCGTAAAATTGCTGGTGCCCACTCAGGTTTATGATGCGGAGGGTGAGCGCCTCCAAACGGTTGGCAAAATCAAGAATAAAGGAGCGGCCTATGGCGTGGCGCTACCGGACCCCGCTCGGCAGATCAGTTTCTTGTAACGGGCGGCCAGATAACCAGCGATACGCTCGGCTGTGGTAATGCTTAACTGCCGATTCGAAGAGACCTAAACAACTGCTTCAGTTTTTCCTCAAGTTTTTGTCGTGTTTTGAGGGATTTCCGGATGCTTTTATCCTGGTTCTGCGATCCGTGTGCGACGGTATTTCTTAACTTGTTAAGCTCTCGGTACTCGCTCTTAAGCCTGCTCAAATTTTCGCTGGATTCATCGCGCGCAGCAACAGTATCGGGGTTGAGTTTCAAGCGATAGGCTTCGGCCGAGATCAACCCCTCCAACCCCAGAATTGACGCCCGGAGATAATCGCCGCGTTTCAGATATTCTCGCGCCAGATGCTGCTCGCGTTCGTGTCGCGTTGGTTTTCGATACCATGACAGGCGACGCTCAAGCTCCGGTGCAAATAGGGCAGCTACTGGGTTGTCTCTATCTATCTCGGTCTGACTCCAGGTTTCCAGTTTCTGCTTTGCGCTCGCGGTATTGTTTACACGTTCAAAGAACGCAGCTTCCTTGAGCAGGTGAGCGCCATCTCCAAGCAGTGGCGCGAACACGCCGTAGTCGCCATCCTGGCGGTAGGAACTCATCGCCGATACCCAGTCCGCAATCTGCAGCAAACCACTCAAGTTAATCACCGGGGTGACGGCTTCATGTGCGAGTTCGTGAGCGCCGTACCAGATCCCTTCAATATGTACTTCGCTGACCTCGCGCAGATACATGGCCGCAAGCAGTCCCAGCATAGGCGTACTGCGCAGCCCGTGGGTCACATCCAGATGGACTTGATCGCCGCGCTTCACTTGGTCGGCCATACACTTTACCAACGCCACCTGATCCTGCGTGGTGAGCCCAGTTGGCACCAGTTCCAGCTGCACATCTATCTTTAGCTTGTCGGCCAGCATCGGTTGCAGCTGCTTTAGCTGTTCCTGCGTGACCACGCCCGACTGAGCGGCATCGCTGAGTGCTAAGCGTGCTTCAAACTCTCGCTCGCCAAAATTCAGGTCAGTATCGAACAACTGATCCCAGCGGCTGCCGCTGGTGCCCAGTACTACCAGTCGTTGCGGCGCCAATGCCCAGCACAGTGTGTAGCCGAGTAGACTTGCCTCCCTGTATATCTCACCCTCGATCTGGTAGCGGGTGGTTTGATAGCTGCTGCCGATATTTCTGGTGCGTCCCAGGAAAGTAACCAAAACGGTTTCTCCCAATTGCTTCATTAGTCTCTTTCCTACGATTGTGTTTTCTGTGTGGTTTGGGCTCGAACGCTAGTTAACGCAGCACTTTGCGTATCGCTTTGTCCAGTTTGCCCTTAGCCTTTCCGAAATTTTCCACGAGTGTCTGGCCGCGTTTCGCCAGCTCCTGCAACTGTTCCTGGTAGGGCGTGTCCTCATTGGCCGCCAGAGTCAGTGCCTGTAGGAACCCCTTGGCCATGTTGCCTTCAATTGTCTTGCTGAGCCCTTGCGTCTGCGCTTGTTCCAAGCCGTCGGCGATATCCGCCAGCGCGCGCTCAGCTTCGGTCATATCCGCCTTCTCCTCACGGCGCTGTTCGCGGGCCTGCTGGCCCCGCTGGCGATCTTCATGCTCGGCCAGTTGCACTTTTCCTTTGGCTAGTAGTGATTGGATGTCGACGTTACCCGTGCCAGTTTCGACAAGCCCTGCTTGTCGCGGCGCGCGAGTGATCTGGTCTGGGGCTTCGTAAGGTAGCAGACGCCAGTTCTCATCGCGTTTTTTGGCGTCGGCAAACGCCTTGGGCTCCTCCGGATAGACCAGTGGCTGGGTCAGTGGCGGCGACACTGCCGGATCTGTCATCGCCAATAACTGTTGGACCTGTTCGCTTTCTTCCCAGTTAGCATCGGCCGACCCGGTTGCTGCGCGCCAACTCGTGTTCATCATATCGTGAAAGGCTACCCGCGCGGCAGCCAGTAGCTCGTCGTCGCTCGCTGGCGTGGTCTGGTTGAGCCGCAGTGATGCTCTCGTCAAGGTGAGGCTGACCTGCCCAAAGCCCAGCGGTTTACCTGTCCCCAGGCTGTGGTGATGGGCACTGCGTGCCCCGAAATCCAGTACCCACAGGAGCGCCCCGAGCTCGCACAGGCGCAGGTTGTGCATATGAATTCTGCCGCTGAAGGTACTACCCATAGGCAGTGTCTCCAGTTGCACCTGAACCTTGCGATTAGCTTCGACCTTTGAATTTAGCGATGGCATGGTGATATCATAGCGTTCCCTCAGCGGATAGCGTTTCCAGCCAGCAAGTTCAGCATCCTGATCCATTAGTGTCTTGTAATCTCCACTTGCCTTCTGACGAACATACGCTGGGTAGAACGTAGGCTTGGGAGTATTCAGTACAGTTGCTGCGGTGCGACTTGTCGCCGACTCCCCGTTAAGCAATGCGGTTTCGATGCCGACGCGACCGCGCAGGCTGCCCCCCTCAAGATCGAGCTGACCGAACAGCAGGTCAGCGAGGTCCGGTGCATTATCATCTATGTGCCCTGGCTGGGTGTGGCGAATTGCCTCGTGCAAGCTGTGTTCGTAGGCTAGACGGTACATGCGGGCCAGGCCTAAGGATTTGACTTGCTTTTGGGTATCGTAATGGAAGAATACGGGGATTCCGGGTGATAATTGCGCAACCCGCTGACGCCAGAATGTCCACTCCTTGCTGTCTTCATGGATTAACATAAAATCAGCCATCACGCCGTGGCTCACGCGCTGTGTTTCATCCCCGGGCGCCGCAAACAGGAATTCCCGTTTTTTGCCGGACTTGTCTTTGAAGCCTTTGCCAGGTTGTCCAGTAATCACCAGATAAGCCTCATGCTCATGCTCATGCTCATGCTCAGCCTCATGCTCGCAACGGCCCACGTTGTGGGCCTCTTCCTTGCAATCGTATTTGTACGACTGAATGTCGAAGCGAATTTTTTGCAGTGGCCCTTCGACCAACTTATAGCGCTCGATAGCGGATTGGTTTTTGCTGTCCAACCATTCGCTTTCCCTGATGCCAAAACAGCGAATAATGTCGGTGTGATGGATGCGCACATAATGGCGCTGACAGGGTGTCAGTTGCCAGCTGCCATTCACGAATTGCAGCCAGCCTGAATAGACCTGTGATTGATTCATCTGTTTGCTGTAGAAATTATCCGCGCGACTGATATCGCGTACACCGAGGCGCTTGTCCTGTACTTGCCGAAAGTGACCGAACCCGGCGATAGCCAGCACATTGCGCAGCATGCCTTTCAGGCTGGTGCCGGGTATTGCCAGCTTGCCATCCGGTGTGCGGTAAAAGTACACTTGAGCAGGGTTGTCAGCGCTGGAGGCTGTTTGCTGCCCACCTATGCATAGCGGCGAATGTGCCTTCAGCTCTATCGACAGATCGCCAGAAACACCGTCCGCAAAGGGGTGGTCATGGCTGACCTGCGCGGCCCAGTCGGGGCGCAGTATAAAAGGCGACAACGGTACAAAATTGTAGGGACTTCCCAGCGGGTTCATCGCGCGTTCTCCTTCATATCCACGAGAATGGCAACCTCGACATACGGTCGGCCACTGTCATCCAGCGTCCAGAGCTGGTGGTATTCCAGCGTGTCCCAAGGTTCTCCATCGGCAAGGTGCTGGACGGCGCTTGCCAAGTGCGTGGCATGCTCACTATCGGAAAGCGTCACCTGGAAGCGGTTCAGTGCCCATTGCCCATCGCCTGAGTAATGCAATTGCCAAGTTTCATCACCCACCAGTGCCTCAGCCTGCAATGCCGGGCTATCGTCACTCACCGATGCGGGCAGCCGGACAACCTCACTGGGAAACATCAGCCAGCCTCGACCCTGCGCTAGTGTTGGCATCACATCGGCAAGCTGGGCCGGCGACAATGTCTGGTGGTTTTCGGTCAGCTTTACAGGAACAAGATCAGGTAGCACCAGATTGGAAGAAAGTGTTTCGAGACCTTTCTGCAAATGCTGCCACTGTTGTGTCATCAAGAGCACGTTCATGCGGCATCCTCCTTGTCCCAGCGTGTGTCACTCCACTCCAAGGTGCCGGTGAAGGTGCCCAGACCGCGGGCGCCTCCAGCGCCCAGAGGCAGCCACCCGCGGGCGAGGTCGTCCAGCGTCGCAAGCAGTGCGTGACGGCTGTCACTGTTAATGCCATCGGGATCGCTGATCAATATTTTTATCTCCAGCGGGGTTCGCCAGAACACTTCCTCTTCGAACAGGGCCCCATCAATTACACCCCCGGTGTAGTGGTCTATACGGTTATGCATCAGGCGTGCACATTGCGGTTTATCGAGATAGATATCGTTGATGACAAGCTTGCCAACACAGCTCTCGACATCCGTGGTATCACTGGCGCTACCGAACAGTTGGACCACGGCCAGACACTCGCCCTGGAGCGCCGCTGCGGAATCGACAAACTCCCCGCGCAGGCGACGATAGTGAAAAGCCACGCGATGTGCTAAAGCGCCCTTAATGGCGCTGGCAGGCACAACGGGTACTTGCTGAACCAGTTTGCCGGTACTGCCCGCCTCCCAGCGAATGACGGATTCCGATTGAGGGAGCAGGTCGGGCGGAGTCTCCTGTTCGTGAAACGACAGCTCGCCCCCTCCGACACGCCAACCACCGAGTGCCTGCAGCTTTAAAATACAGTGGAAAGGTTCTACCGCGTGAGATGTTGAAAGGTTGCTGGGCGAGAGCCCCGCGGCGTCACCGCGGCTGCGCGGACGAGCGCAGTAAGCGTCGCGCCCCTCAGCCGTGGTCAAGTCCCAGCGAGCGCTGCGCATCTGATGCACACGGAAGCCCCCCTGGCCTGAGCGGGTGCCGTGCCCGATTCGCAAAACCGGGCTGTGCAGCAGCCCCGCCAATTGCATGAAGGCCTGCTCCTGCTCTGTAGAATCGTCACTCCAGTAACTGATGAAACCGGTATACCGTGTGCCTGCCGGAATCAGTGTGGTGTCGAATTTTCCGCCGTCTTCAGCAGCGCCTCGCGCCTTCAGACGCACACGCTGGCGCACCAGCGGCTTATCCTGCGCCAACCACGCCAGCAAAGGGTCGGAATCGCGAGCTTGATGGACGCTCTCAACCGGCTGGTTAGTGCTGTCGTGCACCAGGCACCAACTAAAACACACGGGGCTGGCCTGGCCGTCGTCTCCAGATGCGTAACCGAATAGCGCTGCGGTCTGCTCGATACCGAACTGCGCGTGATACAGGTGCCGGAGTACACCAGCAAGACTGGTCGCAGGAATGGCAGGCAAGCCGTTGGCATCGCGCACTAACAGCACATCGTGCGTACTATCGCCGCGGCCGGACTGTATACCGTGCGCCGTCTCTGCTTCCAGCGTCACACACAAATAATGAAAGATCGGCTTGTCTAGCGTCATGCATTTTTCTCCTTCAGTTCAGTGGCGCCCGATACGGCATTTGCCCAGTTCAGACTGAGGCCGTGCACCGCCAGATGTCCGATCACATCTGCCAGTTGTGGATTGTCTTGCAAGCCATGGCTTTTCAGGATCTCGTGCATACCTGCGGCTAACGTGGTCGAGGGCCCCGTCGCCAGATTCCACCCAGAGCGGTCACGGATGACAGCCTTGTCACCGCCGAGTAGCGCCCGCCAGAGCGTTTCTGGCCGGTCGCGCTGATCGCTGGCAAGCTGTTTGATCCCCCCCCACTGGCTGCGACCGGGCGCTGCAAGAGGCTGTCCCAAAGGTAAGCCGTTCCAGACGCGAGCTTGCTGTAGCAGAACGAGCAACTGATTGAAGATGGCCAGAGCCAGCGTCTCAGTTTGTGTTTTGTCTCCGGCCAATGCAGCTCGTCTTAGTAACAGGGAAACCAGTGCAGTTGAGGGGGTCGACGCTGTGATAATTGTGCTCGACGTGCTCCGTGCTGTGAGCGGTTCGAACGTTGGGTGTCTCCCGTCCAGCAGTGATGGGTTAATAGCGATGCGACCAAGCCCGCTTTCACGATACAGGCCCGCACTTTGCACTCCTTCGGATTCCTTCGTGTCCAGAGCTCGCGGCAATTGGTAGCGCAGCACACTGCCGCGATTCAAAACTTGTCGTTCAGGGTCATGACAGCGACGTTTGCCGTTATAGGGGCTGTAGCGTCGCGTCCTGATGTAACTGCGCTCGCTCAGCCAGGTGCTACCGGTTGGCAAGCCTAACAGTTCAGGCTTGGGCGTCAGCGTGGATTGGCCATTAGTGTCCAGCAGCGCGAGGTCGCTGAGCAACCACAGCGTGAGCTCGGTACTCGCCACCGTCGAGCAGCGCGGTGTAGGGGTCTCGCCATCGATCGGCGTAATTATCACTTGGCCGTATTGTGCCGAGCGTGAGCGGCCTATGCTGGCCGGCCCACCAAGCCACTTTACGGCTCGTGTGAATAGGGCTTCCGCCGACGCTTCTGCTTCCAGATGAAACAGGAACACTTGTCCCGCCCGCAGCGCCTCGTAATTAAACAACTGGCTATTGGCGGCGCGACCGGTAGCGGGGTCTATTGCTGTCTTCAAGCGCTGATCAAGCAATGGCTGGCTATATTGGCCGCACTGAGTGATGTAGCCGCCCCGCAATTGGCGCTGTTGCCGTATGGATTCGGTGGCAGTTGATAGTGCTGGATCGAACAGTTGGCCGGCAATTAGCCTACTTTGGTCGTTGATGAAGCTGTCGCCCTTGTAGGCATGCAACGACAAAGGCAGCGGATAACTGGGCGCGCCGTCGACACAGATACTGGCGTCATTAAAGCGCACCGCGCCACTGTGAAACAGCGTCCAGGCCTCCTTCTCGTCGAGACTGTGATAGCCGCGAGAGGCGACAATACCCAGGAATACCGAGCCGGATAGATAATCCAGTGACCGGTGTTGCCCACTTGTAGCTGTCGTCGCACTGAGAATTACATCCTGTTCCAGCACAACCTTAAATGTTTGTGAAAGCGTCATGTTAAATCCTTATTCACTCGCTCGGAGGCTGAGAACAGCCTCGCCGAAACCGCGACTGCGATGTGCTCCTACGGCATCGACTAGAGGCAAGCACTGCGACAGCCAATCCCAACACCCCGACTGCTCCAGCCAGCGCGTCTGCTGTGTCCTGTGACTATCCTCCACTGCGGTTTTCAGGAGTCGAACATTCGCATGCAGTTGCAGCGGCACACAGACCTCGATACCTCGCAGGCTACCTTGCTGAGCACTCCCGCGTTCGTTAATCGCCGTACTGTAGAGCGGTTGATATAAGTGCCCAACCAGCTGCGGTTTATCGCTTAGCCAGGCCCTCTCCTCAACAGAGAGTAAGCCATCGCTGAATTGCAGCATGCCCGTTAGCGTTTGGTCGCGGGATGTGGATTGCGTCAGGGTGCCAAAAAGCAGAGTCTCGAGAGTCTCAGCTGGGCCTGCGGGCGCCTGCCCCACGGGCCAACCCCAGGCGCTCGCACGCCGCAGGGCATGGCGCAAAAGACCTTTTAGCTGGCGTCCGCCCACGAAGGGTAGTCCCTGGGCATTTTTCTCGGTCACAGCATCAAGATAAGTCCCGCTGCTCTGACCACAGCCACTGTGCCAATAGCTATTAATCTGAATACGCAGATGTTGTTCATGCACGGGCAGAGTCCTCCGTTACAGAGCGGTGTATGGACAGGTAGCTGAGCAGGTCAGCCAATGGGCTATGGCGACCGGCAATATCCATTGGGAGCGAATCGCTCGTCGGGCCGAGTAGGCGTTCCAATGCGCGGTCGAATTCCCCCAGAGCATTTGCGGTCACGTCGTTAGTCCCTGCCAAATCGCGCCAGCGCGCATAGTCCTGCCGTGCGAGGTTGTTGTCTGAGTGCAGCAGGGTAGCCAGATTGCGCAAGCGACTAGCGTTAAGTTGGTTAGGGCCAAAACACTCCGCAAGTGCGTGGAGTGCTGCCAGAGCGGGCATGCTTGTGTTATCCTTCAAGCCATAGGCGGGCAGCCCCAGGCTAAGAGAATTACTCTTATCAGTCAGGTCATGTACACAAAGCTCACGCTGAAACAGTTGCTCGGCGCTACTGAACATCGTGCCCTGCAATCGGTGGAAGGCCAGGCTGGAAGGAATGGGTTTACCGGGCTCCCCCTGCTCTCTTGATTGCTGTTTGGCGCGGCTACACAGGTCTTCGGCCAGCGCATAGCACTGGGCAAATGGCTGGCTGTCTTTCATAAAGATGATGCCGGCGCAAGCGGTAAGCTGCGAGGGCAGCTCTGCGATCGCGGCCTCCGGCAGCTTCATCGCTTGCATATCGTGTCTGAGCTGCGTCAAAAAGTCGCGCGTCCGTGATTCAAAGTGCAGGAGGTAGCTACGAGTGAATGGCAGTGCGTGATCTGCGCGCACCAGCACGGTGAGATCGTCGCCACCCAACACCAGTGGTCGAGCAGGCATCACACCTTCTTCATTGATTCCGGGTGCCAGCGTTTCACTACAGGCATCGCTTGCAGCCAGAACAGTCGCTCTTTCCAGTCCATCGGAGAAGCTACGGTACAACCGAATATAGTCTGCATGGTCTGTGTTGTTGGTCGCTGCCGAGAGTCCGCGCAGTATCTGCCCCACGCCATTGCCATCCGCGTGTACAAGTCCGACAAGCCGATTTCGTGCCAGCGGGAAGCGGCGATGACTCGCCGCACTGGCCTCAAAGTTGTCTGGCCAGTGCACGTTGTTGGGCTCACCGTAGAACCGATCAACTAGTCGCGATCCTTTAGGACGGTTAAAACGCCGTGCGATCGCGGTACCTGCATCCACTAGTTCACCTGTTTCCTCAGCCACTGCCACAACACCACTGCGCTGGTTGCGCCGCGCCAGTGGTGAGGCACCGGGGAGCTGGGCGTGCGGCCTGTTGCGAGCACTGCGAAGCGCACGCAATCCCCGTTCAACCGCTTCCCGTGCCGTGTTGCCCGTCGCCAAGGCGTCCACAGCTTCCAGGCCCGGTAGCAGTTGTGCTACGCATATTGACCAGAGTTGCCGGAAATGTTGCGCCTTGTCGACATCATCAATTACCAGGTAAAAAGCCGCTCCTGCGCGACGTGGGCTGTATTCAGCATCGCCCAGACCACGAAGGCCACATGCGTCCAGTGCTTCGTCCAGAGGTTCCTGACAGAGGTAATCGATCAGTTCACTGCCGGCGACCATATCCCGGAGTTTCCCTGTGGCAAATAGTCCAGACTGGATGCCGCGCAGTTCGAATAAGTAGGCGTGTACAGTCATGGGTGGGCCTCCAGCCCCGGGCGATTCAATGGTTGCGGAACATTCCGCGTTCCGAGCGAAGCTTGCTGCGGTCTGCTTGCTTGTTGTACCGATGCACTGACGGCCAGCTTTCCAAGGCCCAGAGCAGTCTTGCCTCCGCCATGCAATACAGCGCCATTGGCGAGTAAGGGTCCGAGACAAGCTATTGTTTCCTCGTTCAGGCTGCGGATCCACAATTTGCCCTCCACACCGGATAGTGGATGCGGTCCACCTTGGCGCTGTGAATGCCGTTTCCACTCTACATCGCGCAATTCACTCAGGCATTCGGTGGCATCGGCGATAGCCAGTAATGAATTTTTGCTGGGGATATCGAGGCCAAGACTGAAATGCTGCTCCACGACATTTTGACGGTGGGCAAGCCCCACCAAAAGATCGTGGAGACGAAAGTGGCTAGCATCGATGGCGCGGCCGTGCCGTTTGATGAGCCACGGCGTCTCCAGGATGATCTCCACACCGGCAGGGCTTAAGGTAATACTCTTGGCCACCGGTTTTGCCTCACGCAATGTGAAGGGGCAGTGCAACTTGCCGATACCCTGCCTTAGCGCTTCTCGCAAGCAACCCAGTATGCCCTGCTGCAAAGTCGGGGATAACCCAATCGTATGTAACTCAAAACACCACGAGTCCCCCGCTTTTAGTTTGCCTCCGCCTGCGGGAGTGCTGAACAACAGTGCGGGCAACCCATCCTGACTATTGCGACGGTAACCCTCAAACAAATGCACATAGAAGCAGTCAGAGGTGTGGACCTGATCCTGACAGCGGCAGAACCGTTTCAGTAATGCATGACCCAAGGCACCGCGCAGCATGCTGCCACCATACTGTGGCGCAAGGAACGCCTGATCAGCGCTTGCGGTGATTGCAAACGTAGCGATGCCGGAGTTGGCCTGATAGGCGTGCATGCTGTTTTCTACAGTGAACATATTATTGTTGTTTGCCCCTGGTCCCAGAGTAAGTTAACCCGAAATAGTTCAATTAGTAAATGTGCTTAGCTGCAAAACGTAGACCCACATCAACAGTGGGTGCCTGATCACAGTTATCCGGTCCTCAAATCTATCGCATTCTCGCTTGGCTTTGTCTGCCGCCAAGCTTGGCACCCTATCAGAGCAAAGACAGCGGCAAGCTTGGCGCGGCACGGGGCCATGATGCGCAGACGTAAGCTGCGTTCGTCAACTGTTGGAGACGGGTAAAGTGCGAAAGGAAATTCTGGTCTTGGCCAAGTCACGAAAACACGGTGGTTACTGTGTGGCCGGACTTGAGGTGGTTACGCTGCCCGATGGCCATAAACGAATCACCCACAACTGGGTGCGTCCGGTATTGCTAGAGAGCGATGGGGGTGCCACTGGGGCGCTGCCCAAAGCGTGGTGTGACTCTTTTAGGGTGTTGGACTGTATTGTGATGGATGTTAAAGGCTTGGCCCCTGACGCCGTGCAACAGGAGAATTGGCTGCTAGTGAGGGCTCCGGTTAAAGGCGACTATTCACTGTCGCAGGTCGCCTGGTTGGACGGCGTCGCGGCCAATGATGACCTATGGAGAGACGCTGCCAGCCATCGTGATGATCGAATAGGTGCACTATGTGCACAGTCTGCTGGCCGCTCTTTGGTTTTGATTCAGCCCCAGTCACTGCAGTTTCAGCTAAAGTTGAGTAACACCCCCTATGGCATCAAGAAGAGGGTACTCGCCTCCTTTGTACACAATGGCCGCGCCTACCAGAATATTTCGGTGACGGATCCTGCGTTGGACCGTGTCTTCTTCAGGCAGTTTCCAAAAGAGTTGGGTGTTATCTTTACCAAAACACTCTTTCACTCAGACAACTATTTTCTGACACTGAGTTTGTCGCCGCGCTTTTTCGACGGTTACCACTATATGATCGGCGCGGCGGTGATCGATCGTACCGGTTACCTCAACAGGACCTATGCATGAATATGTTTACGATTGGTTTCACGCGTAAGAGTGCAGAGTATTTCTTTCAGTCGCTCCGCTTGGCCGGGGTTGCACGGGTTATTGATGTTCGGCTTAATAATGTTTCGCAACTGGCCGGCTTTGCCAAGCGCGAAGACCTGCGCTTCTTTCTACGTGAGTTGTGTGATGCTGATTATGTACATCTACCCGAATTAGCTCCCGAGGCAGGTATGTTGAAGGCCTACAAACAGCGAAAGATATCCTGGCAAAAGTACGAGGGATTGTTTCTGGATTTGCTTGCGCAGCGCAATGTTGAACGAACTGTGACCGCTAGCTTTTTGGATTTTGGTTGTCTGTTATGTAGCGAGCATGAGCCTCACTATTGTCATCGCCGTGTAGTGGTGGATTATCTCAACGCGCACGGGCACAGCAATCTTGTCGTAGAGCACTTGCTGTGACGCCCCGTATTTTTATTGCCTATCCTGGGCTTTTCAATTGTGCTTCCAAGTTTGCTCGCAAGCTGGACAGCATCACCCGGCGCCTGGAAGCCTTGGAGATTGTCATGTGTGCGGATGCCAACGGCTTGGTTCGGGCATATGTTGAAGGAAAGCGGAAAATCATCTCTACAAGGATAGTTACAGCCCTCGATGGTGCTGGAATTACTCATGTTGTTGTCTTTGACGAAGGAGAAGAAGCTAGCGAGTTGGTGGAATGGACCCGTGGACAACGATTGCCTCTGCGGCGTATCACGGTAGCTATCACACGAGCGGTCAATATCAAGCGAGAGCCGGAACATCACAGTGAGTCTAATAGCGCTACCTACGAATATATCGGTCGCGGCTCTTACTGGGGCAACCCTCACGCTCTGTTCGAGAACGGCGAAACGCGAGAGGATGTCATGCGCAAGTTCAAATATGACTTCGAATATAACAAGTTTCTCAATGTTGATGTCACGCGAGTACACGAGTTGGCGGGCAAGCGCCTCGGCTGTTTCTGCAAGCCAGCACCCTGCCATGGCGACATTTTGGCCGAATTTCTCAACAGCTATGATGACGGTGCATAGGTGCCGGGCGTGTCGGCGCAAGGGCACAACAAGCTATGTCGGGCTGATTGCACTGCGGTAGACCCTGTATCCTACGTGCCTTAAATAGGCTTGGCGCGGATACCCAGTACAACAGATACGCGCACTCGTCACCAGCAGCTGTCTTCAACAGGTATCAACAAGCAAAATCATGGCATTATTTTTAGAATTTCTCTCGCAGCAGTGGATGGCAAGCCCCTAGTTTCCTAGAGACTTGATAGCTTCTCATATGAAACCTCGGTGTCGCTTATAGCCCCGCTGGGAACGAATGTCGGCTTCTCGCATAATGCGGTGCACGCGATTTTTACCGCAAGATTCACCGTGGTCTTTCAAAGTCGACAGAGTCGACAGGGTCAGGTCTTACATTTCACTCTGCTCCCTCGGCACTATGTGAAATGTAAGGCCTGACCCCATAAGCCCTCTGCTCCCTCGGCACTATGTGAAATGTAAGGCCTGACCCCATAAGCCCGGATCCTCACGCGCCGCCAGGGGATCAATTAAGCCTCAGCGTTCCATTTCAAATTTGATCGCCGCAACAGGATCTGGCAGTTCCATCGAAACATGCTTTGCT
>JBDNIE010000114.1:0-2054 GCA_041688425.1 Halioglobus sp.
AATGACGCGCCCACCGTAGCTTTTTTTGATCTCGACAGGACCCTGATCGCGGGCTACTCGATACTTTCCATTGCCAGGGAAACGGCAGAACAGGGCGCCCGCCGTGGCAAACTCTCGGAGGCCATCAAGGTCGTCCAGGATATTCTCAAGCATAAAGTCTATAGCTCTGGCGCCAACTACCACAGGATCGTAAAGCGCACTTCAAAAGCACTGACCGGCGTGTCGGAGGCCAGCCTGAGGGAGATCGGTGAACAGGCCTATCGAAAATATATAGCCAAATCGCTCTACCGCGAGGCGATTGCGTTGGTGGAAGCGCACCGCGCCGCCGGACATAAACTTGCCATCGTCAGCTCAGCCAGCCGCTACCAGGTTGAGTCCGTCGCGCGCGTACTGGGCATAGACGAAATACACTGCACCCAACTGGAGGTGGCAAACGGTCGCTTCACCGGGCAGGTGGTCATTCCCATGTGTTACGGGGAAGGCAAACTACTGGCGGCCCAGCGCAGCGCACGACTGCACAAAGCCGAACTGAAAAACTGCTGGTTTTATTCTGATTCCAGTGCCGATCTGCCTTTGCTACGCAAGGTGGGTCATCCGGTGGCAGTCAACCCTTCAGACCGTCTGGCTGCGCACGCTCGCACACACCAGTGGCCACAACTGTCATTCTCAACACGCGGCACGCCGGGCGTCGAAAGTATCGCGCGCACGGTGCTAACGGTACAAACCGTGTTCGCGACCACCGCGTTTGGGATGGTGACAAAAGCGCTGGGGCGCTCCAGCTACCGAGCAACGAATCAGCTCACTCACATATTCGGCGACATCGGGAGTGCTTTTGCGGGACTGGACTTCGAAATAGAAGGCATCGCTAACCTGCGTCGGGAGGGACCGAGCATTTATGTGTTTAACCACCAGAGCCTTTTGGACTCCATGGTACTGGCACACCTGCTGCGCGACGACGTGGTCGCCCTGTGCAAGAAAGAAATGGCAGACACACCGGTTATAGGTCGTCTGTTGCGTCAGGCCGATACGATTTTCGTGGATCGCGAGGCGTCCAACCAAACCGATGTATTGCAACGCGCACTCAAAGTGCTTAAAAGCGGTAGATCGCTGATCATCGCACCAGAGGGTAGCCGCAGCACACTGGGCGATATACAACCATTCAAACACGGGGCATTCGTTCTGGCGCGCAAAGCGGGTGTCCCGATCGTTCCCATCGTATTGCACAACGTCAAGGACGCGCTGCCCAATGGTGGCTGGCTGATTCGCCCGGCCACTATCAGAGTTACCGTGCTGTCGCCGCTAAGCTCTGCAGCCGTTCGCAACATCCGCGTATCCTGCCGCGACCTGGAGCTCCAGTACCGACAGCTACTGGGCAATTCACCGCTGACCGCGCTACCCTACTCCGTCAACGCCGTGGCGTAATGCTGCCTTGTCATTGACGAGTGGCATTGACGAGTGGCATGGATGGGTGTCATGGATGGGTGTCATGGACGGGTGTCACAGACCGGTTCGAAGTCTTCTTTGCAGCGCACCGCACAGTCAGGACACGCAAAGTCCTCAGGCAGAGACTCAAAGGCGGTGCCAGGGGGATATCCTTCATGCACATCCCCCTGCCCTTCATCGTAGGTGTAATCGCAGCCGGGGCAGCGGTATGTACCCATGGTATTGCCTCCTAAGTCGCCAGCACGACATGCGGGCTATTGCCGTACTTCGCATAGATTCCATCGCGTTTGGCAGGGTCAATATTGACCTTGCTCAGGTCGCCATTGATATGCGGCAGCGCAAGGACGCGCTTGTCCATCACCTTGTACCAGAGCCATGGAACGTAGGCGAGCAGGTACATGCCGTAGTACCCGTTGGGCAGCTCGGGAATCCCGTCAAAATTGCGCAGGCTCTGGTAGCGTCGGGTGGGGTTGGCGTGATGGTCAGAGTGCCGCTCCAAATGAAATAACAAAATGTTGCTGAAGACGTAGTTTGCATTCCAGCTGTGGTGCGGCTGACAGCGCTCATAGCGACCATTGGCTTCCTTCTCGCGCAGTAAGCCGTAGTGCTCA
>JBDNIE010000115.1:0-1910 GCA_041688425.1 Halioglobus sp.
AGAGGTGAAGCGGGCACTGAGGCGGCTTAACTCTCGACCAAGAAAAGACCTGGACTTTAAAACTCCAGCCCAGATAATGAACGATCATAGGGCTGCGTTAGCAGCCTAACCTGTGATGCACTTGGAATTTGAATCCGCGAAGTAAAAAATTCATGACTCTATGATATTTGTGCCTCTGCACATCGAAGATACTTGATACAGTATGTTGGCGGAGACAATCCGTCGTTATGCTAAGGATCATTATACCTATAAACAAATGATTCCGAGATAGCCCTTAATGCGTCTGGTGCTACACAACCGGACTGGGGAAACGGCAAAAACACCGGTTAGAGCGTTTGTCTATAGTAATAGGCAAGTACTCAGCAAACCCAATCACTGGACCCTGTCAGAATATTGATTACCCTTGGCGACATTCGATGCATATTTGCCCAACATTCGATCGGCACCATTGAAGAAGTGAAAGGCTTTTCGCATCAGTCTACTCCTACAAGGGAAAAAGGATTAGGTCGCTGTCAGCGTCATCAAAAATACACTTTTCATGTCCAGTAAAGATTCTACGGATGCGCTGAACGACTGCGGCATTGAAATCAGCATGGACGCTGAGAGGCGCCGAGGGAATAGTATTTTTATTGAGCACAGTTGCTGATGTCAGGCATAAATATCGGTGATTGGTTTATGCTCTACAATGTGGGAAGGCGGCATGCCAGTTTGAGCAGGAAGACGCTGGAGCAGGTCTATTATAAACTGCCCCCAACATTATTGATTGCAGCATGAAGCACACTGCTGGATTTCACTGATAGAGGCTGGTTCCCTGTGTCAGGCAGGGGATCCATCTCATTCCTTCACTACAAATAGAATCCGATTTTATGGATAACAGGCAAACATATATATGAAAATTTTTCGTATTCGAAATTTGGCTGAATACCAGTCCCACGTCGCAAAAACGCATGATGAGCGCAAGCAGCGCGCCTTCCATCAGGAGCAGCTGTTGAAGGCTAATGAAAAATCTTCCCTGAAGGACGCTCTCAAAAAACTTAGTACTGCTGACTTTTCGTCGCCAAAGATCACAGTGCCGGGTTATTCATATACGGCTGGCAAAGAAGTTGATTTTCTTGTTTCGCTTAAAGTGAATCCACCAAACTGGAGGGAAACATTGAAGTGTCCGCAAACCAATCTCATTAATCGGGTTAGAGGCAGTATTCATGTCATGGATATTGAGTGCGCTCCCTACGCTGACGACACCCTCTATATTATGGAGCAAAAAACCAGTACCTATCAGTTTTTGAAGCAACACTACCCCAGGCTGATTGGCAGTGAATATCTGGGTGATGATGTGGCGCCAGGACAGGTAGTCAATGGAGTGCGTCACGAAAACGCGACGCAGCTGACATTTGAAGATGATTCTCTCGATCACATACTTTCATTTGATGTCTTTGAGCATGTGCCCAATTATCTGTTGGCATTTAAGGAGTGTTTTCGTACTTTACGCGATGAAGGCACTCTGCTGTGGAGCGTTCCGATGGCGCGCAGACAGCATGAAAACATCATACGCGCAACCTTAAATGATGACGGCACGGTCAATCACCTGATGGGGCCAGAGTACCACGGTGATCCAGTGAATCGGGAGGGAATTTTGTGCTTTTACCATTTTGGGTGGGAAATGCTATCGCAGGTTCGTGATCTGGGATTTTCTGATGTGTATGCCACGCTTTACTCGTCGCAAGAATTTGGGTATCTAGGCGACGAGGGGTTACTTTTTATCGCGCGGAAATAGGCTCGGCTGGAGCACTATGTTACTTCCTTATTAACTTTAAAGGTAACTTCGACATACCAATGCGTTTTCTGTAAGCTTTGGCACGTTAACTGATCTCGGCCGCAGAAACCTGCCGTACGACTTCAAGAAACCGCCC
>JBDNIE010000116.1:0-23685 GCA_041688425.1 Halioglobus sp.
ATGGCCTGACACACAGGTTACACCGGAACCATTGTTGGAGAAACGTTCACGGCGCACATTCAAACCGGAGTATAAGCTGCGCATTATGGCCGAAGCTGATGCCTGTAAACACGGTGAACTCGGCGCCTTATTGCGCCGTGAAAAGCTGTACAGTAATCAGCTTTCCGCCTGGCGTCGCGAGTATGCTCAAGGCGGCATTGCTGGCCTTGGCTAGTCGAGGCGCAAGAAAGCAGAAGAAAAATATTAAGGGAAATTGAAAGCCCCCGCATGAAAGGCCCGGCTGAACGATATGATTTTTGAGGCGCTGGACGAATGAACCGCTGACGCTCCACCCGCGCAAGTGGGGTAATTTTTCCACGGCCGTCCCAAAAATGTACCGCCGTGAATCAGCGCTCCACCCGCGCACCTTGCCGTCCAAAAAATGTACAGCAAGATTCATGCTGTTCCCTCGCGCACATGGGCAAATGTGGTTAATGCGGTCGGCTGCTGCCACCGCATTGTTGGGCTGTACCCTCGCGCACATGGGCAAATGACTTCTACACCTAACGAAATCATTCCGGAGCGATCAAACTCCCGGTGCCGGGACTTTGACAATTTTGGTTGATCATATAATGCCCTACATTTTGGTGAGTGCATTATATCGGCCTTAGGAATCGGGCCTCCCTTTGCCCTCTCCATCCCAGCTAGCTTTTGGAATGAAGCGGGCTGGTTAATGCGGTAGGCTTCTGCTACCGCATTAAACCGGCTTTTCACACCGCCTGGGCAATCGCGCCCGCCAACCATGAACCCTATGAGTTTGATGTTTTGTTCTATGGGTCGCCGTGCGCGAAGTTCGTTAAGTTACGGCGGGCATCCCAAAGGCTATCGCCAAATGTGCATGGGATGTGCATGGCCTGAAATTCGATGTTTTTGTATTTTGAAAACCGGAGGGTGAAAACGAGAAATAATCTATAAAAAAAGTGGTACCGGAGGCCGGACTTGAACCGGCACACTATTTCTAGCATCGGATTTTGAATCCGACGTGTCTACCAATTTCACCACTCCGGCTTAGAGAGATAGGTGGATGCTGAAAAAGCGTCCCCCGGCAGAGGGTGCGATTATAGCAATCGGCCCTGAAATTTCAATATTTATCCTTAACTCGCGGTAAGTTTGCAGGTACACTCTCGTCCGGTTTCAGTCTGAACCAATAATCTGAATTTCGCCCGCATTTGGGCGAGTGATCTGAGTATCCCGGGAGAAAAGAACATGGCCATGAAATTAGTCAAAAAAACCGACGAATACAGCATTTACCAGCGTGGCGACAAGCGTTATGCCGTTGAAGATGCCCGCAAGAAAGCGATTAACGGTGACGAGAAAGTGCGCATTCTGGTTGCGGAAGATCTTCTTAAAGTGATGACTCCCGCGAAACCAGCGGTCGAGGAAGCTCCTGTGGCCGAAGCGGAAGTAGAAGCACCTGCGGCAGAAGCAGAAGCAGAAGCAGAAGCACCTGCAGGCGACGCAGCGGCTGAGAAGGCCGAATAGGCCCCTCTGCTTGAGTCAGAGCCGGCCCCGCGTCGGCTTTTTTGTCTATGAAGCGCAGCGAATTCCATTACCAGCTACCCCCTGAGCTGATAGCCCAGCATCCATTGCCCGAGCGCAGTGCAAGCAGGCTATTGCGGCTTGAGGGCGTCGGCGGTGCCATAAGCCATCACCATTTTAGTGATCTTCTTGATTTTCTGAACCCCGACGATTTGCTGGTTTTTAACGATACCCGCGTTATCCCCGCGAGGCTCTGGGGACACAAGCTGACGGGCGGAAAAGTCGAAATCCTGATCGAACGTATCATTGGCAGCGAAAGTGCGACCGCACATATTCGCGCCAGCAAATCACCGCCTGAGGGCTCGTTCATTCAGCTCAGTGCGCAAGAGAATGGCGACCCCGGCCCCTATCGGTTGCTGGTCACCGGGCGCGAGGGGGAGTTGTTCACGATTTCATCACAGGACGGTCATGCATTGACTGACATTCTGCAGAGCATCGGCCACATGCCCCTGCCGCCTTATATTGATCGCGATGATGAAGCGGTGGACCGGGAGCGCTATCAGACGGTATATGCTCGTCGCGAGGGTGCGGTAGCGGCGCCCACGGCCGGGCTGCATTTTACGGACGCTTTATTGCAGAAGATTGATGCACGCGGGATAAGGCGAGCCACGATCACACTGCATGTCGGTGCCGGTACATTTCAGCCGGTGCGCGAAGACGATATCGAAAACCATCACATGCACAAGGAATTTATTGAGGTCGATGAAACGGTGTGCGCAGCGATACGCGAGACGCGCGCGCGCGGTGGCCGTGTGGTTGCTATAGGTACGACCGTGGTGCGCAGCCTGGAGTCAGCGAGTATGGCGACAGGGGAGGCGGCACCGCTATGCGGTGATACGGATATCTTTATCTACCCTGGATACCAGTTTCGCAGCGTAGATGCGATGGTGACCAATTTTCACCTGCCGGAATCGACCCTGTTGATGCTGGTGAGTGCCTTTGTCGGTCGCGAGCCTATGATGGCGGCTTATACGCAGGCGATAGAGGCCCGCTATCGGTTTTTCAGTTATGGCGACGCCATGTTCATCACCGCTGCTCCGCAGGCACAGTCCTCCAAATGAGTTTCGCCGATGAGTGCCGCAACATGAGCACTGCACACGGGTACTGCCCATGAACAAGCCGTGTGATATGCAGTTTGAATTGCTCGGTAGCGATGGCCCCGCCCGTCGTGGGTGCCTGCAGTTTCCGCGCGGTGCAGTGCAAACGCCGGCCTTCATGCCAGTGGGCACCTACGGCACGGTGAAGGGCATGCTGCCGCGCGATATTCACGCCACGGGTGCGCAAATCATTCTCGGCAATACTTTTCATCTATGGCTGCGTCCGGGCACGGCAATCATTGAGCAGCACGGTGACCTGCACGATTTTATGGGGTGGGATGGCCCCATCCTGACGGATTCCGGCGGTTTCCAGGTGTTCAGCCTGGGGGCTATGCGCAAGATCTCAGAGGAGGGTGTGGCCTTTCAGTCGCCGGTTGATGGCGCCAAAGTGTTTCTCGATCCCGAAACGTCGATGCGTATCCAAAAGAGCCTGGGCGCGGATATTGTGATGATCTTCGATGAGTGCACGCCGTATCCCGCCACTGAGGCCGAAGCGCGCGCGTCTATGGAATTGTCTCTACGCTGGGCCCAACGAAGCAAATCTGCGCATGGCGAAAGTCCTGCGGCATTGTTCGGGATTGTGCAGGGTGGAATGTATCCGCCGCTGCGCCGCGAATCCCTGACCGGCCTTGAGAACATCGGTTTTGACGGTTACGCCATCGGTGGGCTGTCGGTGGGTGAGCCGAAGGAGGACATGCTAAATGTGCTCGATGCGTTAGGGCCGCTGCTGCCGGAGAACAAGCCCCGCTATTTAATGGGCGTGGGCACGCCCGCAGACCTGCTGGAGGGTGTGCGCCGCGGTATCGATCTGTTTGATTGCGTCATGCCCACCCGCAATGCCCGCAACGGTCATCTGTTTACATCGCGTGGTGTGCTGAAATTGCGCAACGCCCGGCACAAGACGAGCACCCTTCCTTTGGACGAGTCCTGCGATTGCTATGCGTGCCAGAACTTCAGTCGCGCGTATTTGCATCACCTCGATAAGTGCAACGAGATTCTGGTGTCCCAGCTCAATACCATCCACAACCTGCGTTTTTATCAGCGGCACATGGCCGACATTCGCAGCGCCATTGAAGCGGGTCAGCTGGACGAGTTTTCCAAGGGCTTCTATGCGCAGCAGGAAAGAGGTGTGTGATGGTCAAACTGTGTTTCTATGTGCCGCCATCACATTTGGATCAGGTTAAAACGGCAGTCTTTGCTGCAGGCGCAGGCCGCATTGGTACCTACGACAGTTGTTGCTGGCAGGTGCTCGGGCAGGGGCAGTTCAGGCCGCTTGCGGGCAGTCAGCCTTTTCTTGGTCAGAAAGGGACGGTTGAAGTCGTCGATGAGTACCGGGTGGAGATGGTGTGCGAAACGCAACACACAGGCGCTGTCGTGGCAGCCTTGCTGGCGTCGCATCCTTATGAGACGCCAGCCTGGGATATGGTCACCGTCTTTGCCAGCGCCACTGAGTTGCCCTCAGGGTGAGTCCCGCCAACAGCGTTTTGCAACGTATCGAAGCGGGTCTGCCGCTGCTCGAAGCGCCGTGGGACAGTCCCATGGAAGAGGGCGCTCGGCCGCAGGCCGCAGTGTTGGTGGCGCTCACTGATGAGGCCGAGCCCAGAGTGCTTTTAGGGCGCAGGGCGATGCACCTGACCTTTCATCCGGGCGAGATCGCTTTTGCTGGAGGCAAGCGCGAGGTCTTTGACACCTCCCCATGGCAAACGGCAATGCGTGAGGCAATGGAAGAGGTGGGCATACTCGCAGAATTGGTCTATCCGCTCGGCGAGTTGGACCCCTTACTTACGCGGACAGGCTTTGAGGTGCACCCGTGTCTTGCCCGCATACCTGCAGCACCAAATCTGGTGGTTGATGCAGCGGAGTTCGACAGCGTATTTTTTGCGGCGCTGTCTATGTTTGCGGATGCAAGCCTGTTTCGACTTGAGACAATGTCTGATGGCAAGCACGATCGCAAAGTGCCGCATTATCAAATCGGCGATGACAACGTTTGGGGGGTAACCGCAGCCATACTGGCACTGTTAGCTAATGTCGCCTACGATGCTCGTCTAGACTTGCAACGCGACTGGAAGCAATCACCATGAAATACAGCTTGGGAGATAAACACGTCACATTGCTGGGCAATGGCCATTTCATTGCACCCAATGCCGTGGTGATTGGCGATGTCACTTTGCAGGAAAACGCCAGCGTTTGGTTTGGCTGTGTCCTGCGCGGCGACGCCGATCATATCGAGATAGGAGCCGGCAGCAATATTCAGGACAGTGCAGTGCTGCACGCGGACCCCGGCTTTCCTCTCACCGTGGGTCAGAACGTAACCGTGGGGCACCATGCCATGCTGCACGGCTGTACCATCGGCGACGGTTCCTTGATCGGCATCAATGCCGTGGTGCTCAACGGTGCCAAGGTGGGTAAGAACTGCCTCATAGGTGCCAATGCCCTCGTCACTGAGGGTATGGAGATACCCGATGGTTCAATGGTGTTGGGCTCTCCGGGCAAGATCAGGTCGCCGTTATCCGAAGAGCAGATGCAGGGCCTGGCCTATAGCGCCGAGCACTATGTGCGCAATGGCCAGCGCTATAGCGAGCATCTCAAGGAGCAGGAATGAGCGACGCCGAGCCCAAATCGCCTTGCATCTCGGTCTGCGTGCTCGATGACGATGACATTTGTCTGGGATGTTACCGTTCCGCCGCGGAAATCACCGATTGGTTTATGGCGTCCAATGAACAAAAGCGCGAGGTTTTGCGCAAGACAAAAGTACGCATGGATGCCAGTTTCGGTACGCGATTGGGCTAGCGTCAGGTTGCCAGCTGTGCCCGTACCGATTGCACGACGTTGCTCTCCAGTGCGAGAATTTCCAGGCGATAGCCGCCGATCGTCAATCCGGCATAAGCATCGGGAAAGGACTCCAGATTTTCCAGTATCAACCCGCTAAGGGTCTTGGGGCCATCCGTAGGCAGAGTCCAAGCAAGAGATTTGTTGATATCGCGGATATTCGCAGTGCCGTCGATGATGTAACTTCCGTCGCGCTGCAAAAAGACACTCTCTGTCATTTCAGCCATATTGGATGTGAACTCGCCGACGATTTCTTCGAGGATGTCCTCCAGTGCTACCAGGCCCATTACTTCGCCATACTCGTCGACGACCACCGCTAGCGGCATTTTCTTTTTCTGGAAGTTCAAAAGTTGCGTGTGCAGTGGCGTGATCTCGGGAATAAAATAGGGCTTGTCCATTTCCCTTTCCAAGGCCGTCCGGTCGAGGCCTTCATGGTGAATAACGCGGCTGATGTTGCGCATATGCAACATGCCTACGATGTTATTGATGTCGTCACGCCAGACGGGCAATCGCGTGTGAACGCTGGATTGTATGCGCAACAAGATTTCTTCATCACTGTCGTCAAGATCGATGCCGTAGACCTCGCTGCGCGGCACCATGATGTCATCGACTGATACGTGTTCCAAATCCAGAATATTCAGCAACAGCTCGCGGTGTCTGGCGGGAATAAGGTGGGCGGCATCAGTTACGATAGTGCGCAATTCATCGGCAGAGACGTTAGCGTCGCTCTGTTTTTGGGGGTCGATGCCCATCAGGCGCAACAGGCCATTGGTAATGAAACTGACCATGGACACCACGGGAGACATTACTCTCATCAAGGGCAACAATATCAGGCTGGCGGGGAATGCCACCCGCTCCGGATGCAGTGCAGCTATGGTTTTTGGGGTGATTTCGCTAAAAATTAGAATGACCAATGTTAGGGCGCCAGTGGCAATATAAATGCCCGCATCTCCCCAGATGCGAATGGCGATAATGGTGGCGATGGCAGAGGCGAAAATGTTTACCAGGTTGTTGCCGATCAAGATCAGGCCGATCAGTCTGTCGGTGCGATCAAGCAGTTTGCCAGCACGGATAGCACCGCGGTGATTTTGCTTCTGCAGATGTTTCAATCGATAACGATTGAGACTCATCATGCCTGTCTCTGAACTTGAAAAAAATCCGGAAAGAAAAATCAGTGCAACAAGGATGGAGAAAAGTATTCCCAGCGGTGCTTCGTTCAAAGCGGGTCTAGACCTCGTAAATGATAACGGACGCTAGTTTGAAGAAAAAGCACAGTTGGGGCAAGCCCCTGTATCGGCTTTGTGCCGCCATCTGACTGAGCTTAAGCGCGATGTAATATCAGTTCCAACACGAGTTTTGAGCCGAAGAAGGCCAGCATTAACATCACAAACCCACACAGCGTAAAGCGCACGGCCGTCTTGCTACGCCACCCCAGTTGATAGTGCCCCCAAAGTAAGGTGGAAAATAACAGCCAGGCGGCGATTGTCAGCACCGTTTTGTGCACCAGGCTCTGGGCAAATATATCGTCGATGAAAATAGCGCCTGAAACAATGGAGATCGTCAGCAGGCCCAAACCGATCCACAGCAGTTCAAATAGCATACTTTCCATCAGCTGCAGCGGGGGCAGAATCTGGATGATGCCGCGTGTGTGCCGCTGCTTCAGTTGGTGATCCTGCAAGGAGAGCACCGCCGCCTGGATTGCGGCCAGTGTGAGTATAGCGTAGGCCAAAATAGAGCTGCTGATATGCAGTATCATGCCGCCACTGAGGTGGTTCAGCAGTGGCGCCGTATCAGGTGCAAAGGTCGACACCAGAACTGCGAGGGCGGACAAGGGGAACAGCGCGATCAGCAAGTTCTGCAGCGGCCTGCGGGCAATGGAAGTTAAGCACGCAAGATTGATCACCAGACAAAGTAGGGCTGCGATCTTGAAAAACCCAAGATCCAGGCCGCTGCTGGGAAAGACAATTTGCCAGACGATAACAGCGTGCAATAACAGCGCCGCGAGACCCAGCACAAACACACCGCGATCAATTTGCTGACGTCGTTGCGAAAGGCGCAGTAGTTGCAAGCCGGTTGCGGCCAGATACAGCAGAGCGCAAAGCGGGGCGAGTAAAGTGATAGACATCTCTTTGGGGCTGGGTGCAGGGTAACGTATACTGCGCCCTTTTTACCGGCTTGTCACACCAGAAGCAATAGCGACCAACGTTGCCTCCTGTGGCAACAATGGAGAGGAAAAGCATGTTTGAGAGTTTGAGCGATCGACTGACCCATAGCCTGAAAAGCATTACTGGCAAGGCACGCCTGACCGAGGACAATATTCAGGAAACCATGCGCGAAGTGCGTATGGCGCTGCTGGAGGCAGACGTTGCGCTGCCGGTGGTTAAGGAATTTGTGGACGCTGTCAGGGAGCGCGCCCTGGGCCAGGACGTGATGAAGAGCCTGAGCCCCGGACAGGCTTTCCTGAAGATCGTGCAGGCCGAGCTGGAAGCCGTTATGGGTACGGCGAATGAGGGGCTTAATCTCGCGACTACGCCGCCTGCGGTGATCATGATGGCGGGCTTGCAAGGTGCGGGTAAAACGACCACCGTTGCCAAGCTCGCCAGATTACTCAAGGAGCGCGACAAGAAAAAGGTCACTGTGGTCAGTGCTGACGTCTACCGTCCTGCAGCGATTAAGCAATTGGAAACGCTGGCGGCGGAAGTTGGCGTCGATTTCTTTGCCAGCGATATCGACCAGAAGCCGGTGGCGATCGTGCAGGCGGCACTGGCGCATGCCAGGATCAGGTTCAGCGACGTATTGATCGTAGACACCGCGGGTCGCCTGGCTGTTGACGAGGCGATGATGGCCGAGATTGCGGAACTTCATGCCGCCGTCAAACCGGTGGAGACGCTGTTTGTCGTGGATGCAATGACCGGCCAGGACGCGGCTAATACTGCCAAAGCCTTTGGCGCAGTGCTGCCACTGACGGGCATAGTGCTGACCAAAGTCGATGCTGATACGCGGGGCGGCGCCGCGTTGTCGGTGCGCTCGATTACCGGCAAGCCGATCAAGTTCCTCGGTGTGGGCGAGAAAACCACAGCTCTTGATCCCTTTCACCCGGATCGTCTGGCCTCTCGTATTCTCGGTATGGGCGACGTGCTCTCGCTGATCGAAGAGGTTGAACAAAAAGTCGACAAGGAGAAGGCCGCCAAACTGGCGCGCAAAGTTAAAAAAGGCCAGAAGTTCGATCTGGAAGATTTCCGTGACCAACTGCAGCAAATGACCAATATGGGTGGCATCACGGGGATGCTGGACAAGTTGCCGGGCATGGGCAATATGGCAAAGATGGCTCAGCAGAATATCGACGTTAAACTGTTTGCGCGCATGGAGGTGATGATTAATTCTATGACGCCGAGGGAGCGCCGTAACCCGGACCTGATTCAGGGCTCCCGCAAGCGGCGCATTACGCAGGGCTCTGGCACGCAAGTTCAGGATCTCAATCGTCTTCTGAAGCAGCACAAGCAAATGCAAAAGATGATGAAGAAGATGAAGGGTGGCGGCATGGAAAAGATGATGCGCGGTATGGGTGGGATGATGCCACCTGGCGGTGCTGGCGGCCCCGGCGGCGGATTCCCTTTCCGCTGATGCCTAAGTTATCAATTGGCTTAAAAAATTATTGGGGTGGGGTTTCAACTCACGCTCAATTTCCGTATGATACGCCACCTTTCCGGCTTGCCAGCTGGGTTTTGTCGTGGGCGTTGAAGCAAGATCGCTGCAGATCCCACCCATTTTTAGGAAATTACGTCAAATGGTAACAATTCGTCTTGCTCGGGGTGGCGCAAAAAAGCGTCCTTTCTACCACGTAACGGTGACCGATAGCCGTAAATCACGCAATGGACGCTTCATTGAGCGTGTGGGTTTCTTTAACCCGACCGCGCGCGGCCAGGAAGAGCGGCTGCGTATTGATGCGGATCGTGTGCAGTACTGGCAGGGCCAGGGCGCGCAGGTGTCCGACCGCGTGGCCAAGCTTCTGAAGGATGCTTCTGCGGCGGCGTGATAGATCGGGCCCAGCTCAATACGGACATGTTCGATGAGCGGGACTGACAATAGTGGCATGTCAAACGACACCTTAGTCGTAGGAAAGATTACCGGCTGCTATGGCTTAAAAGGGTGGGTGAAAATCTACCCGTACACCGAGTCTCGCAAAGGCTTCATGGAGTTCGGCGACTGGCAACTTAACCGCCGTGGCGTACTCGAAGTTGTCGAGTTTGACGGGGTCAGGCCGCAGGGCAAGGGTTTGGTAGCTCACATCCGTGGTGTTGATGACCGCACGCTGGCGGAACATTATCGAGGTCTGGAAATTGTAGTGCCCGTCAGCGCGCTGCCGGCGCTGCCGGTTGGCGATTATTACTGGCGCGACCTGAAGGGCCTGCAAGTGTGGTGCAGCGAGGGCGCACAGAAGGTATTGCTCGGCACGGTGGATTATCTGATCGAAACCGGCGCTAACGATGTGCTCGTTGTAAAGGCGAGTGCAGGCAGTATTGACGAGCGGGAACGTCTTATTCCTTATTTGCCGGGAGACACGGTCACTCGGGTAGATTTGGAGGAGGCGCTGATCGAGGTTGACTGGTTCGTCGACGAGGATTGACGAGCCGGAGGCCGGAGCGGGACATGATGCACATAGCTCTGGTGAGCTTGTTTCCTGACATGTTTGCCGCCGTCGGCGAGCACGGTGTTACCGGGAGGGCAGTTCGCCAGGGTCAGGTGAATTTGATCTGCTGCAACCCCAGAGATTACGCCGTCGACAAGCATAGAACGGTGGACGACAGACCCTACGGTGGCGGCCCGGGTATGTTGATGAAGATTGACCCCCTGCAGCAGGCGATTGCCGCGGCAAGGGCAGTGGCAGGACAAGAGGCCCCGGTTATTTATTTGTCGCCACAGGGGCAACCGTTCCATCACGGTAAAGCGATGGCATTGGCACAGTTGCCAGGGTTAGTGCTGGTAGCCGGTCGTTACGAAGGCGTCGACGAACGATTGATCGAGGCCGAGGTGGATGAGGAATTGTCCATAGGAGATTACGTGTTAAGTGGTGGCGAATTGGCCGCCATGGTGGTCATCGATGCGGTGACGCGCCAACTGCCGGGTGTATTGGGGCACAAGTTGTCGGCGAGTGAGGATTCCTATGTGAATGGCTTGCTGGATTGCCCACATTACACCCGCCCTGATACCTATCAGGGCGTGAGTGTGCCGGAGGTGCTGCTGGGCGGGAATCACGATGAGATTCGACGCTGGCGATTGCAGCAGTCATTGGGGCGAACGTTTGAACGCCGTCCCGAGTTGTTGCAGGGCCGCGTGATGACGGTAGAGGAAGAAACATTGTTGGCGGAGTATCTCCGGCAGCGGGAATTAACAACAAAGCGCTAGCTGTGAAGCTGCACAGTTTTTAACAGGAGTTCCACATGAGCACTAACAAGATCATATCCGAGCTGAATGCTGAGCAGATGGGCAAGGAAATTCCTGAGTTCAGCCCCGGCGATACCGTGGTCGTTCAGGTGAAAGTGAAAGAGGGTGCCCGCGAGCGTCTGCAGGCGTTTGAAGGTATTTGCATCAGCAAGCGTAACCGTGCGCTGAACTCTGCATTCACTGTACGCAAGATGTCGCATGGCGTCGGTGTCGAGCGGACCTTCCAGACCTACAGCCCTCTGGTTGAGAGTATTTCTGTGAAGCGTCGCGGCGATGTGCGTCAGGCCAAGTTGTACTATCTGCGAGATTTGAGTGGTCGCGCAGCGCGCATCAAGGAAAAGCTCTAAACAAAACCAGTCTAAGCGGCATAGGCATTTTAAAGCGGCTTTCGAGCCGCTTTTTTATGTCCGGTATTTTTCCGTTACGGTGTCCGCTAATGTGGCTGCATCAAGCACCGACGCCGCAAAGCTAAATGCCGTCTGTGGCAGGCATGCGATCTCATTATTCATGATAGGGTAAGTGTATGCCTGCCAACCTTGCGATAGACACCGACCTTGAACGCTACATCGATGCGCTGTGGATCGAAAAGGGCTTGAGTCCGAACACGCTGTCTTCCTATCGTCGTGATCTGGTGCAATTCAATGACTGGTTGCAGCGCACCGAGGGCAGGTCCCTGCTGGAAGCGGATCGCTCCACTCTTCAGGGTTATCTTGGTGCGCGCCTTGAGCAGGGCCTGTCCCCGCGCTCTGCGGCGCGGTTGTTATCCTGTGTGCGCGGTTTTTTCCATTATTGGTTGCGAGAAGGTCGGCTCAGTGTTGACCCGACGCTGGAAGTGGAGAGTCCGCGTCTCGGTCGCCCGCTGCCCAAAGCACTATCGGAAATGGAAGTCGAGCGCCTGTTGCAGGCGCCGGATCTGGACATCGCACTGGAACTTCGTGACCGCACGATGCTGGAACTACTCTACGCCTGCGGCTTGCGGGTTACAGAGCTCACCAGCATGCAGGTCGTTCAGCTGAGCCTGAACCAGGGCGTGGTGCGGGTGTTTGGCAAAGGCAGTAAGGAGCGTTTGGTGCCCGTCGGGGAGGAAGCTCTGCGCTGGCTGCAACGCTACCTGGCGGGTCCCCGCGCAGAACTGCTCAAGGATATTCCCTCTGAGGTGCTGTTCCCAAGTCGTCGCGGGACGCAAATGACTCGCCAGACCTTCTGGTATCGTATTAAAATCTATGCCCAGCGTGCGGAGATTAAAAAGCATTTATCGCCCCACACCCTGCGCCACGCATTTGCCACGCACTTGTTGAACCACGGGGCCGATCTGCGCGTGGTGCAGATGTTGCTGGGACACAGTGATCTGTCAACGACCCAGATCTATACGCATGTGGCCCAGCAGCGCATGCAAGAGCTACATGAGCAGCATCATCCGCGTGGATGAGGAACTAAAGTACTGAATGTCGCTCCAATGGGCGTAATATTAATAATGTGGGTGTGATAAGCCTGCGATGATAAAGGACAGCAGATGAGTTACCGAGTATTGAAGTCAGCATTGCTAGTGATTAGCCTGATCGCGGCCCCATTGGGTATGGCCGGAGAACCCCTGGACAAAGCGCAGTTGGAGAAGTTGCGAACTGCCCTGGAGGCGCCGGGTGTTGGTCTTAAGGTGGGCAGTGCCCAAACCAGCGAAATAGCGGGCTTGTACGAGGTGCAACTCTCTGACGGCCCTCTGGTGTATGCCACGGTGAAGGGCGACTTCTTTATTGTTGGAGATCTCTACTCTGTCACCTCAGAGGGTTACGTCAATCTGGCCGAGAAGCGCCGCGATGTCGAGCGCATGGGGATGCTGGCGAAGGTCAAGAAGGACGATATGATCATTTTCGCACCCGAAGGTGAAACCCGCGCCTTTATCTCCGTCTTTTTCGACGATACCTGCTATTACTGCCAGAAACTGCATCTGGAGGTGCCGCAACTGAACAAAAATGGCGTTGAAGTGCGCTATCTCGCCTACCCCCGTGCGGGCACGAATTCAGATGCATTCAAGCAATTGGCCAGCGCCTGGTGCGCCGAAAATCCTCAGGAGACGCTGACCCAGCTGACCTTGAAGCAGGTGGTGCCGGAAAATATTTGCGCTAATAATCCCGTTGCAGCCCAGTTTCAGCTTGGGCAGGAATTGGGTGTGCGCGGTACGCCAGCTATCATTACGCAGACGGGACAAATGATCCCGGGGTATCAGTCTGCAGATGAGTTGATGGTGACCCTTGGCCTGAACTGAGAATAGCGCCAATAATGCCTATGTGCCCCACGCTGCGTTGACAGTGTGAGGCGGACTCAGTACTGTTTGCTCCCATTTTTGGTTCATGGCCACAGTGCCGTTGGACCCTGCAGAGTTGGATTATCGTGGACGATCAATTTCGGCGTATTGAGCGCCTGCCGCCTTATGTTTTTAATATTATCGGTGAACTCAAGCAGCAGGCGAGGGCGGCCGGAGAGGACATTATCGACTTCGGTATGGGCAATCCCGATCAGCCTACGCCTGCCCATATTGTTGAAAAACTGATCGAGACTACCCGTCGCGGTGATACGCACGGCTACTCGCAATCGAAAGGCATTCCGCGCCTTCGCAAGGCTATTTGCGACTGGTACAAGCGTCGCTATGATGTCACGTTAGATCCCTCCTCAGAGGCCATAGTGACTCTGGGTTCAAAGGAGGGCCTGGCGCATCTGGCGTTGGCAACCACCGGGCCAGGCGATGCCATACTGGTGCCGAATCCTTCTTACCCTATCCATCCTTACGGTTTCGTTATCTCGGGTGCGGATATCCGCCATGTCCCCATGAGCGATAATGAGGACGAGTTTTTTGCCGAGTTGGAAAAAGGCATTCAGACCAGTTGGCCGCGTCCGAAGATGCTGGTTCTCAACTTTCCTTCCAACCCCACCGCACAATGTGTGGAACTGGAATTTTATGAAAGGGTGATCGAGATTGCCCGTGAACATTCCATCTGGGTGATACAGGATCTGGCATATGCGGACCTCTGTTACGATGGCTATGTAGCACCCTCGATTCTGCAAGTGCCAGGCGCCAGGGAGGTTGCCGTCGAGTTTTTCAGTATGTCCAAGAGCTACAACATGCCCGGATGGCGTATTGGCTTTTGCGTCGGAAATAAAGTCCTGGTGGCAGCGCTGGCGCGTATCAAGTCTTATCTGGATTACGGCATGTTTACGCCTATTCAGGTGGCAGCGATTGCCGCATTGGAAGGCGACCAGACATGTGTTAGCGAAATCAGGGATATGTACCAGTCGCGTCGGGACGTATTGTGCAGCGGGCTCAATGCGGTGGGCTGGCCGGTAACGCCGCCCAAGGCGACGATGTTTGTGTGGGCGCAAATACCCGAATGCTATCGGGAGATGGGTTCGGTCGAGTTTGGCAAGAAGCTATTGAAGGAGGCGCAGGTGGCTGTGTCGCCGGGCATTGGCTTTGGCGAATACGGTGAGGGCTTTGTGCGTTTTGGACTGATCGAAAATGAGCATCGCACGCGTCAGGCGATTCGTAACATCAAGCGCATGTTAAAGAGTGACGGCTTCGCCTGAGCAGTGTCAGGGGCTGCAGCGACTCTTGAGAATGGTAATGAGTTTGAAACCAGTAAAAATAGGTATTTGCGGACTGGGTACCGTGGGCAGCGGCACCCTCGCCGTACTAAGAGATAACGCCACGCTGATTGCGGCGCGTGCGCATGCTCGGCTGCAGGTGATTCATGTGGGAGCGCGCCGCGACAACCCGGCCTGCGATCTCTCGGGCATCCGTGTCAGTCGCGATATCTTCGAGGTAGCGCGCGACCCGGATGTCGAGATTCTGGTAGAACTGATCGGCGGTACAACGGTCGCACGCGAACTGGTCGAAATGGCCATTGTGGCGGGCAAACATGTCGTTACTGCCAATAAGGCCTTGATCGCTGAGTTCGGCAACGAGATCTTTGCGCTGGCTGATGAGCACGGTGTAGAAGTGCGCTATGAGGCCGCTATTGCAGGTGGAATTCCGATCGTCAAGGCACTGCGCGAGGGGCTTGCTGGCAATCACATAGAATGGCTGGCGGGGATTATCAACGGCACTGGCAATTACATCCTCACCGAAATGCGCGATAAGGGACGGGAGTTTGACGATGTGCTTGCCGAAGCGCAGATGCTGGGATATGCCGAGGCCAATCCGGCACTGGATGTCGATGGTACCGACGCTGCGCACAAACTGGTGATTTTGGCCTCTCTGGCGTTTGGCATGCCCTTGCAGTTTGACAAAGTGTATACCGAGGGCATCACGGACCTGACAATACAGGATGTTGGTTATGCCATGGAGCTGGGGTATATCATCAAGCATCTGGGCATTGCCAAACAGCATGCTGAGGGGGTGGAGTTGCGTGTGCATCCTACCCTCATACCGGATAATCTCTTGCTGGCCGATGTCGATGGCGTCAAGAACGCGATACTGGTGGAAGGCAATGCAGCAGGCCCTACTCTGTATTATGGCGCCGGCGCTGGCGCAAAACCCACCGCTTCGGCTGTGGTCGCCGATCTTGTCGACTTGGCGCGTGATTTTGGCGCAGGTCAGAGTGGACGCGTGCCGGCCTTGGGCGTCGCCAGCAATAGCCTGCGCAACTTGTCGATGATTCCAATGGCAAAGGTCGTTACACCCTGGTATCTGCGAATGGAAGTGACAGACAAGCCGGGTGTGCTGTCGCAGGTGGCCAGTATATTCAGTGAGCAGGGCATCAGTATCGAAGCCCTGATCCAAAAGGCACCGGCCCAGGGGCAGACGTTTGTATCGCTGATCGTGCTCACCAATAAGGCGCCGCAAGGCAGTGTCGATATCGCAGTGCGCTCGATTGAGGCACTGGATACGATCAATGGTAAAGTGACGCGCATTCGGGTTGAACCACTGGAAGTTTGATACGGCGGGCCTGCGAAGGGGGTTAGCGGAAAGTGAAATACATCAGTACTCGCGGCAAAGCGCCGACACTCAACTTCGAGCAGGTTCTGCTGGCAGGGCTGGCCTCCGATGGTGGTCTGTATGTGCCTGAGTCTCTGCCAACCTTCAGCCGCGAAGACATCGCGGCAATGGCAGAATTGGATTACCCGCAACTGGCCGAGAAGATCATTACACCGTTTCTGGACGACTGCATCCCGACAGCCGACCTGCGCGTCATCATTGCCGACACTTACAAAGAGTTTCGGCATAACGCTGTGGCGCCACTGGTGCAAATCGGCGCGAATCAATGGGTGTTGGAGTTGTTCCATGGGCCGACGCTGGCTTTTAAGGATTTCGCGCTGCAGTTGCTCGGCCGTTTGCTGGACTACGTGCTGGAGCGCAAGCACCAGAAAGTAGTGATTCTGGGGGCGACCTCGGGTGATACCGGGTCGGCCGCGATCGAAGGCTGCAAGCACTGCAAGAATATCGATATCTTCATACTTCACCCGCATAACCGTGTGTCGGATGTGCAGCGCAGGCAGATGACAACCGTGCAGGGCGACAATATCCACAACCTGGCGATCGAGGGTAATTTTGACGACTGCCAGGCCATGGTGAAAACCAGTTTTGGCGATCAGAGCTTCCTGCCTGATGGCCGCAGTCTGGTCGCGGTAAACTCCATCAACTGGGCGCGAATCATGGCTCAGATCGTTTACTATTTTTATGCCGCTGTTGCACTCGGTGCTCCGGCACGCCCGGTCGCTTTTTCCGTTCCCACCGGCAACTTTGGTGATATTTTTGCCGGCTATCTGGCGCAGCAAATGGGCTTGCCTATCGAACGCCTGATTATTGCCACCAATCGCAACGACGTACTGCACCGTGTGATGACGAATGCGACCTACGGCCGCCAATCACTGGAGCACACATTGTCGCCCAGCATGGACATTACAGTGTCCAGTAATTTTGAACGCCTGTTATTCGATCTTTACGATCGCGACGGCACCGCCATTGCCGAGTTGATGCGAGCCTTTGATGAAGGCGCTATTCACTTTGATGATAATGCCATGCAGCGCGCGCGGGCGCTGTTCAGCAGCTATTGCGTGTCCGATGAGCAGACGTGCCAGCAGATCGCCAGTACCTGGACTGATTGTGAATACCTGCTGGACCCGCACAGCGCCATCGGCGTGAAAGCGGCACTGGAAAGTGATATAGCCTCGGGCACCCCGGTGATTACGCTGGCGACGGCACACCCGGCCAAGTTTCCGGATGCGATAAAGCATTCCGGATTGAACCAGGTGGTGGAGCTGCCCCTGCATCTGCAAGATCTTTTTGAGCGTGAAGAGCGGTTCAAAGTACTGCCCAATGAGCTGCCCGCAGTTCAGGCGTTCATTGCGGCCAATATCAAAGCCTGAGCGGGCCGCGGGTACTGTGCAGAAAGTCATTCGCCGCCGACCTCATGCCACCGCCGGGCAGTTTGTTGCCAGTAATATTCATCCATTACTGGCACGGGTCTACAGTAGTCGCGGTGTAGAATCGCCAGCGCAGCTTGATCTGGCATTGGCGCATCTTCTTTCACCGACGTTATTACTGAACGCCGATCGCGCCGCCACGTTGCTGGCCGATGCATTGGCGGCAGACAAGCGCATCGTCGTGATAGGTGACTTTGATGCCGACGGCGCTACCAGTACAGCGCTGGTTGTATCTGCACTGCGAGACTTTGGCGCATCCAACGTCGGCTACCTCGTGCCCAACCGCTTCGAGTATGGCTATGGGCTCACGCCGGAAATTGTTGCAATTGCAGGCCAGAGTCATCCCGAGCTTATTATTACTGTCGATAACGGGATTTCCAGCATCGAGGGTGTTGCTGCAGCGAACGCGTTGGGTATCGCCACCCTCATTACCGATCACCACCTTGCAGGTAGGGAGTTGCCACAGGCGGATGTAATCGTAAATCCCAACCAACCCGGTTGTGAGTTTCCCAGTAAGGCGCTGGCAGGCGTCGGCGTTATTTTCTACATCATGCTGGCACTGAGAGCGGAGTTGCGAACCCGAGGCTGGTTTGAGGAGCGCGCAGAAATCAATCTTGCACACTACCTGGACCTCGTTGCGCTCGGTACCGTTGCCGACGTAGTGCCGCTGGATCGCAATAATCGAATTCTCGTCGCAGAGGGTCTGCGACGCATTCGTGCCGGACGTTGTAGGCCAGGCATTCTCGCACTTCTGGAGGTGGCGTCGCGCCAGTGCCAGTCTGTGGTGGCCTCAGATCTTGGCTTTGCAGTCGCGCCGCGTATCAATGCGGCGGGGCGCCTAAAGGATATGTCTATCGGTATCGAATGCCTGTTGTGTAACGACATGGTCGCAGCGCGCTCACAGGCAAATCAACTGAACGAGTTAAACCAGCAGCGACGCGTCATCGAGCAGGATATGCAGGATGAAGCGATACAGATACTGGACGAGCTCTCTCTGCATGATGCATCTGACATGCCTGTTGCCATGACGCTCTACCAGAGTGGTTGGCATCAGGGCGTGATCGGAATTCTTGCCTCGCGTATCAAGGACCGCCTGCATCGCCCGACGATTGCATTTGCCGACGGCGATTCCGGCGAACTAAAAGGCTCTGCGCGCTCGATCCCCGGGATTCATATTCGCGATATTCTGGACGCGGTGGCGACGCGCCATCCCGGCCTCGTTACTCGTTTTGGCGGCCATGCGATGGCGGCCGGTTTAACCCTGCCACGCGCGGCTTATGACGAGTTTGCGAATGCCTTTGTGGAGGAAGTTGCGCTGCATGCACAGGCGGTGCACCTGCAGGCGGTGCTTGAATCGGATGGTGAATTGGCAGTGGATGAATTTCAGCTGTCACTCGCCACTGAGCTGCGCTTCGCCGGCCCCTGGGGCCAGCATTTTCCGGAGCCGATGTTTGACGGGCAATTCTCGGTGGTGACCCAGCGGCTGGTCGGCGAGAAGCACCTGAAGCTGGTCTTGACGCCTGTGGGCAGCGATCTGTTGCTGGATGCGATTGCGTTCAATATTGATCCGGGGCTGTGGCCAGATGACTCTGTGGAGTTGGTTGAAATTGCCTATCGATTGGATGTGAATGAGTTTCGGGGGCAGCGGTCGGTGCAGTTGATGGTCGAGCATTTGGTGGCGGTTTAAGTCTAGTTGATACGTTTGTCGGGCGGCTGGTGGGTTTGTGCCGGGGTCTGGTGGGTTGGCGCGGGCCAGTATCTTTTACTCCATTACGGGCGCATGCGGTGCGCTGGGTTAGGTGTTTTTTTTGGGCGGGCGTGAATTATTTTAGGAATCTCGTCTGGTGCCGCACTTGGCTTGTGACGTTGGAATGAGATTGGGTGGGAACCGGGGTTGGGTGGGGAGCCACTAAGGAGGGATGGTTTCGCACCGACGCCCTCCAAGTCCGTAAAAGGTACTGCCCCGCACCAACCCACGTTCCGCAGTAACCCTCACCAATAGAGGCAAATCTAAACGAACCCGAACCCCGAACCCCGAACCCCGAACCCCGAACAAGCCCCCCAAACCACCCACTTGACCTTACAGCCACAAGAAGGTTTACATTCACCCAATGACGAACCAGAGGTGCCCATGAATATCTCAGAAGCAGCCCGCCGCAGTGGGCTCAGTGCCAAAACCATCCGGTATTACGAGGAGATCGACCTGATCGCCCCCGCCAACCGCAGCGATAACGGCTATCGACAATACGACAACAAAGCCGTCGAGCAGCTCCTCTTTGTGGCGCGCGCCAGAGAAGTCGGCTTCGATCTGCAGGAGTGCAGGCAGTTGCTGGAACTGCAGCGCGACCGCTCTCCTGCGAGTCGACATACACGACAGTTGGTGTTGGAAGAAGAGCCACTAATTACAGCTGCGTATTGAGCAATTAGGAGCGATCCAGGAGGTGCTGTAGGCTTTTGCGCAGTGCTGCATGGGCGATGAGGGTCCAGATTGCAGCATCCTCGAAGATCTCTTGCACACAGCCTGCAAGGGACTGAATCGCCGCGTCGGAATTTAGCCTGTTCCCTCATTGTGCGCTGGGTTAGAATGCTCGACTTCCACTATGACAGGCTTGTGAGATGTTAGAGATCAACCCACTGCTTAACCAACTGAAAGACATTGAGGCGCGCACTGACGTGCTGAGGGGGTATCTTTGACTTCGATGTGCGCAAGGAGCGCCTCGCCGAAGTAGAACTGGAACTGGGGGAACCCAGCGTTTGGAATGATCCTGATCGTGCGCGGGAGTTGGGGCGCGAACGGGCGTCACTGGAAAATACCGTACACACGATCGAGAAGCTGGCTGTTGGTGCGGGCGATGCCAGAGATTTGTTGGAGCTGGCAGCGGCGGAGGACGATACCGCGACAGCAAATGAGATCGAGTCCGAGATTGATGGGCTGGTGGCGCTGCTGGAGAAGTTGGAGTTCCGGCGTATGTTTGCGGGCGAGATGGACCCCAACAATGCCTTTCTGGATATTCAAGCGGGATCCGGCGGCACCGAAGCGCAGGACTGGGCTGAGATGATGCTACGTATGTACCTGCGCTGGGGAGAAGCCAAGGGCTTCGACACGCAACTGGTCGAAGCGTCCGGTGGCGATGTCGCTGGTATCAAGAGTGCGACCATCAAGTTTGAAGGCGAGTACGCCTTTGGCTGGCTGCGCACCGAGACAGGTGTGCATCGGCTGGTACGCAAATCGCCTTTTGACTCGGGCAATCGCCGGCACACATCCTTCGCTTCCGTTTTCGTCGCGCCTGAAATCGACGACAATATTGAAATCGATATCAACCCGGCGGATCTGCGCACCGATACCTATCGTGCCAGCGGCGCCGGTGGCCAGCATGTTAACAAAACAGATTCGGCCGTACGCATAACGCATATTCCCACCAATACCGTCGTGCAATGCCAGACTGAACGTTCGCAGCACCAGAACCGCGACAACGCGATGAAATTGCTGCGTGGCAAATTGTACGAGCTGGAAGTGCACAAGCGCAACGCAGAGAAGCAAGCGATGGAAGACAGCAAAGCCGATATTGGCTGGGGTAGCCAGATACGGTCCTACGTGCTGGACGATTCCCGCATCAAGGATCTGCGCACCGGAGTGGAAACCAGCAACACACAGGCGGTACTCGATGGAGATATCGACAAGTTTATAGAAGCGTCGCTGAAAAGCGGCCTGTGAGAGAGTTATGAGTGAGCAGGAGCAGCAGAGCACATCAGGGTCCGTTGAGGTATCCGAAGAAAATAAGCTGGTAGCAGAGCGTCGCGGCAAGCTGACTGCGCTACGTGCGCACGGCAACCCCTTTCCCAATGATTTTCGGCGTACCGCGCTGGCGTTAGATCTACAGCGCGAATTTGGCGAGTGTTCCAAGGAGGACCTGGAGCAGCAGAACCGGACGTATTCGGTAGCGGGCCGCCTGGTGCGTAATCGCGGTGCTTTCTTGCTGCTGCAGGATGGTTCTGAGCAGATCCAGCTTTACGTCAATCGAAAGGGTCTCGCAGAGGACATCCTCGCGCAGATTAAAGGCTGGGATCTGGGCGATATCGTGGGCGCCAGCGGGCCGCTGCATAAATCTGGCAAAGGCGATCTGTACATCAATATGGAGGACGCGCGCCTGTTGACCAAAGCGCTGCGCCCGCTACCCGACAAGTACCATGGGCTCGCTGACCAAGAGCTGCGCTATCGACAGCGCTACGTGGATTTAATCGTCAACCCCCAGGCGCGGGAGGTGTTTCGTACACGTTTCAAAATTATCGGGTTTATCCGCGATTACATGAGTGGCCTCGACTTCATGGAAGTGGAGACACCAATGATGCAGAGCATCCCCGGTGGTGCGGCGGCCAAACCTTTTGTGACACACCATAATGCGCTGGATCTGGATATGTATCTCAGGATCGCCCCCGAGCTTTATCTCAAGCGCCTGGTAGTGGGCGGATTCGAGCGCGTGTTTGAGATCAATCGCAGTTTTCGCAATGAAGGCTTGTCGACGCGGCACAACCCTGAATTCACCATGCTGGAGTTCTATTGGGCCTATGCCGATTTTGAGGATGCGATGAATCTCACGGAAGATATGATGCGCAAACTCACCGAGACGGTATTGGGCAGCAGCACCGTGCAGTCGCAGGGCAGTACCTATGATTTTTCCAAGCCCTTTGCGCGCTTGACAGTTTTCGATGCCATCCTTAAACACAATCCCGCTATTGAGGCGGTGCAACTGTCAGACGATTCTGGCGCGCGAACGATTGCCGGTGGTTTGGGGATTGAAGTCAAAAGGAATTGGGGTCTGGGTAAGGTTCAGATAGAAATATTTGAAAAAACCGTCGAGCACTTGCTGGATCAGCCTACGTTCATCACCGCCTATCCGACAGAGGTGTCACCGCTCGCGCGGCGCAGCGATAAAGACCCCTTTGTTACCGATCGCTTCGAGTTTTTTGTTGGGGGGCGCGAGCTGGCCAACGGCTTTTCCGAATTGAACGACGCGGAAGACCAGGCAGAACGGTTTTTGGCTCAAGTGGCGCAAAAGGAGACCGGGGATGAGGAGGCTATGCACTATGACCACGATTATATTCGTGCTCTGGAGTATGGCTTACCGCCCACGGCCGGTGAGGGTATTGGTATTGATCGACTGGTCATGCTGCTAACCGACTCGCCTTCTATCCGAGACGTTCTGTTGTTCCCTCACATGCGCCCAGAATAGTGTTGTCACGGTTAGTTGCGCCGGTAATGTTTGGAACTGTGCAGCGCTTCCGCTGTGGCAGTGCCAGCGCGTTTCTTATGCGCTACACTGCTGCGTGTCGCTACTGCCTGAGGATGCCATTTTGCCCGTGATCCGTCTTCGAGTTCTTGTTGTCGGTGGACTCATATTTCTGCTGCAGGCCTGTTCCACCACTCCCGAGCCTCTGGTAGTAGCCCCGCCCGCCGCCAGCGCCCCGCCAGCGGTAACAAAGCGCGTTCCGGTGGGTGAGTTGACGCTGAACCTGCCTGAACAAGGCGCTGATTCATGCAACTGTGACCCACCAGTTGGCGTTGATCGCATCTTCCTGGAAAAGGGTTTCAGTTATCTTGCCGTGGGTGATTATCGCGAAGCTGTAAACTACTTTCGACGTTATCAACGGCTGGAATCCTCTCCCGGTGCAGACTGGGAGGCCAACATCGCCGTCGCCTATGTCAAGATGATTCCCGACAGCCCGTATTATAACTGGCGAGCCTCGCGGGAGTCCTACCTGCGGCTGATGCGAGCGCAGCCCACAGGCATCCAGTTAGATGAGCAAATTGTGCTGATGCGTGACATGCTCGCAATACTGATAAATCTCCACGTGCGGCTTAACGATTTGCAAAGCGAGAATGCCGTGGTGTCCGAGAATCTTCAGAAGCGCGAGGAGGCACTCAGGCGATTGCGAGAACTTATGCTGGGTCAGAAGGCAGAATTACAGTAAACGTCGAGCCTACACCCGATTTGCTTTCGGCGCTGATGCTGCCACCCATGAGCGTGCAAAAGTCACGGCAGATTGCCAGGCCCAACCCGGTGCCGCCATAGGTTGCGCTGGTCGATGAATCTGCTTGTACGAAAGCGTCAAAGACACGCGAGAGTTGCTCGCTGGTCATGCCGATGCCTGTGTCGTGCACAGTAAACTCCACCCATTCGGGATTCACAGGCAGCTCTCTGGCGCTCACCGTGATGATGCCTGCATCGGTAAACTTATTAGCGTTGCTGAGAAGGTTGGTGAAGATCTGCCGAAATTTGGCTGCGTCATTGTTGAATGTTGGTAGTTCGCCAAGCTCGCG
>JBDNIE010000117.1:0-4255 GCA_041688425.1 Halioglobus sp.
GAGCGGTGAGCGTATTGTCCCGGATCATTCTCTTTGTCTCTTGCTGAAAGTAGCGATTACTATACTGGCAAAGTGAGGCGGCACACGACAGACGGTACGAAAGATGTGGCACAGCTGGGATCGGAGCGATAGGATCATGCAAACCATAATGCGGAGAACACCATGCCAGTATCTACCGAAATTCTATCCCCGGTTATCGCTCTGTTGGTATTGACCAGCGTAGTCTGGGCCTGGATGTACGCGACGCGTATCCCCGCAATCGCCGCGCTTGGGATGAAGCTGAATCAGGACCTTCCCATTGGGCAACAGATGTCTGAGCTGCCACCCAGGGTGCGCTGGAAGGCAGACAACTACAATCATCTATTACAAGAGCCGGTGATGTTCTATGCGGTTGCGCTGACGCTGGCGCTGCTGGGGGCGGGCGAGGGATTGAATGTCATGCTGGCCTGGTGCTATGTGGGACTGCGAATATTACATACTTTACATCAGGCACTGTGGAATAAAATCGAAGTGCGATTCGTATTGTTTTCGCTTTCCTCGCTAGTACTGATTGCGTTAATCGTTCGCGCGGCACTGCTGGTTTGGTGAAAGCGACACCTAACCGACCAGGCTTCTGCCGCCATCTACGACAACTATCTGCCCCGTAATGAAGGGCGCGTCGCAGGCAAGGAAACTGACCGTACGCGCAATATCCAGCGGCTCGCCGAGCCGTTCGAGCGGGATGCCTGCGATGGTCTTCGCCCGCGTCGCATCATCGTAGCTAGCCTCACCCTCGGGCCAGAGTATGGCCCCCGGTGCAATGCCATTGACACGAATATCAGGTGCAAGCTCCAGCGCCAGGCTGCGAGTGAGCGATGCCATTGCAGCCTTCGCCGCACCGTAGACATTGAATTGGGGCAGCGGGCGCTCGACGTGCACGTCGAGCAGATTGACGATGCTGGCATCCCCGGAGCGCATCAGCGGCAGCAGGCCCTGTATCAGAAAATAAGGCCCGCGCAGGTTAGTATCAAGCATGCTGTCGAATTGCGCAGGCGTACAGGTTGCCAGAGGCGTGGGCGCGAAGCCGGAGGCGTTGTTGACCAGCACGTCGATTGCCGGGTAGCGCGCAGCCAGCTGGCTCGCGAGCGCACTGACCTGCAACTGATCCTGCATATCTGCCTGAAACAGTTCACAAGAGCCAGGGCGTTCACTGCAGAGTTGATCGGCAAGGTCCTGTGCACTATCTGTTGAGCGGTGATAGTGAAGCGCAATATCGAAGCCGCGCTGGTGCAAGTGCACAGCGATGGCCCGCCCGATTCGCCTCGCCCCTCCGGTGACCAGCGCTATTTTGTTGCTACCTGTTTCCATACTCTCCGCCAATTGGTTGTTCGCAATAAACACTTACTCCGGCTCGAATTGCACCTAATTAAGGCCATGGAGAGCCTGCCCCTGTTTATGGGTATGGCCGCAGCGAGCCTACTTGGATGTATTGACGGCGTGTCCCGAAAAGCTCTACTCGGCTTAGCGCCGGGCTAGCAGCTTAAGTAATTACCATTCTACTCTGACATCGTTTGCTTGCTAGCCCGAGTCAGCACAAGCTCACGCTCAGCTAAGCGCTGAGTCGGGCACCCAGACGCCGTGAAAGCCCACCGGCACGCGCACCGGCAGCGGCACTTTGGCAATGGGTCCCGCTGAGACATTGGTTGCGTCAAACAAACAGAATGCGCTGGTCTGCGTATTTTTGTCGTAGACATAGCTGGCGAGGTAGCCGTCGTCTTCCGCTCCCCCTGACTCGCTGGCGGCAATAAAGATCGCCTCGGAGGGCTCCAGCGCATTACCGGGGAGGTAGGCGTCGACCTCGCCTGTTTTCACATCGTATTTGCGGATACCACCTTCGGAGTGCTGGATGCGCTCGGCAGAATCGTTCTTTTCGTCCACAACAAGGCTGTAACCGTAGCGGTAGTCCTTGGTCCAGTACGCGCGATTGACCTGAGGGAACTCCATCGCATGATCATGGATGCGCTGCACCGATGCCTTGCCGGCTTTCATGTTCAGCACAAAGCGCGACAGATACGCCGGGTAGAAAAAATCATGCGAGTTCTTAACCCACAGGTGGTCGTAACGGGCAGCGTCGACAATCACATCATCACCGTGCTGATAGGAATTCATAATATGAAAAATGAAGCAGGCGGGAACATCGAACCACTTTACATCGGCATTGGTGCCGTTGCGAGGCATCACGCCAAAGCGACTGGGCGCGTCATCATCCCACTTGAACGGTAAGCCACTACCTGCAAGCGCCATAAACCAGGAAAATCTGACCGGCATCTCCATAAACACCACATAATCTTTGGTCACGGCAAAATCATGAACCATGCTTGGGCCTGTCATCTCGATGGGCTCTACCTGCAGCATGTTGCCGGCGCCATCTGCACGCATGTAGGTGAGATAAGGCTGCGTGGCGTTGTAGCCAAAGAACAGGAGCTCGCCGGTGTCGGGATCAATCCTCGGGTGCGCCGTCATATTGCCCGGCAATTTGCCGTCGTAATTGAATACACCCTTAGTCGATAAATCAGCGGGGTCTATCAGGTAGGGATAACCAAACTCGCCCAGGGACATCAGTTCGCCGCCGTGATACAGCAGTGATACCGCACTGGTTGAGTTTTCAGGTTTAGGCGCGCCAAAGCCTCCCGTCTCTTTGCGGTAGTCCGGCGTGTTGACATAGCGATTGCGGTACCACTTGGCCTGGCCGCCCTCTAGCCGAACCCCGTGCAACATCCCATCGCCGCCAAAAAAATGGTCACTCGTGCCGCTCGATGCGTTGGCGCCATTGCGCACATACAGACCGCTCAATTGCGGGGGAATACTGCCTTCTACTTTTAAAGTAGTTGCAGTGACCTCGTCGGAAACTGGCCTGAAATTACCCTGTTGCCAGAATTTAACGGCGGGCTGGTCTTCGGAGCAACCGCTGAGCATGCTCGATGCGGTTAAGCCAAGCGCACCGATGCCGCTGTAACCAAGAAAGTCCCTGCGTTTCATTGCGTTATTCCCCCTCGCTTTGTTTTATTGTCAGGCGCGACGACTCGGCGCAAGCCTGTCTCAAGTCGTTTCGCCGTTGCACAGACCCGGCAGCTGACTCGCCAAACTACAACAGGCATTGCTGTTCGCGCAGCTGTCAGTCGTAATAGGCAGGAGCCTTGTTCAAGGTATCGGCCAGCGCCTTGTCATGCTCAATCCACAGAGTCGCTCCTGTCTCTTTCAGCAGCTGATCCATTTTGTCCATGGACTGCAGTGTTTGCTCTGCGTTGTAATTGAATCCCGGCACCCTGCGCAATTCCTGGTTGGCGCGCGTATGGTAAAGGTCTCCGGACAGCACTACTGGCCCCGTGTTGTCGAGTATCACCAGCAGACTCTGATGACCGGGCGTATGGCCGGGGGTGTAAATCAACCGTACCAAGCCATCACCAAACACATCGTAGTCGCCCTCGACAATCTTGAGGTTGGCGCTCTTCAGTCCCTCAATCAGGCTGGTATCAACGAATTCGTGGCCTGGGTCAAAGGCCTTTTCCCACTCTGCCCGCTGCATAAGCACTGTGCTGGCGGCCAGTTCATTGGCCGCACCTGCATGATCAAAATGCAAATGCGAGAACGCAACGTAGGTAATATCGGCGGGGCTGAGCCCCATATCTGCCAGCTGATCGATAATCCAGCGCTCGTAACGCATGATAGGGCCTTCAGCATCGGCAGCGGGCTCCGTTCCCACGACGCCCTTGGGCAGGCCCGCATCCCAGAACAGGATGCCGTCATCGTGTCGGACGATGTAGCACGGTACGAATAAGTCGCGGACGTCGGACTCTTCCGGTTTGATATTGAACATCTCCAGACTGTCGACTTGAACACTACCGCAGTCAAAAACGTACAGTTTGGGTCCGGCGGTGACATGCAGGGAAAGACAAAACAGGATTAATCCGACGCAGTTCTTCATGGCGTTTTCCTTTTATTTACGCTTTGTCCATACTGGACGAAAGGCTTGATGCGTTCGCGCCCAAGCTGCCAGATTATCATAGATGCCCAAACCCCCCCTGAAATTGGAAAGCGCACGGCACTTGTCTGATGGCGCTGGCGTTCCTGATAGTGTAAAAATACCTTCCCGCTATAACACTAGAAAGGGTTCCGCACATGCCTATATTTACCCGGTTCCTCTGTTGCTTGCTGGCCGCGATATTCCTGGTCGCCTGCAATGGCAGCGACAGCAACAGCAACAGCAACAGCAACA
>JBDNIE010000118.1:0-29115 GCA_041688425.1 Halioglobus sp.
CGACCCTATCCGGGCGACCCTATCCGGGCGACCCTATCCGGGCGCACAGGCAGCAAGTCATTCAGATGGCGGGGTGGTGTATCAAGTATCGGAGTGAATCGGCCGGCTCTTGATCGGCCCAAAGGGCTTCAGTTTGGTCATCTCGGTCACGTCAGCCAGCCCTCCCAGCGACGCTAACATGGCGCCAAATGCTTCGGTGGCACAATGTGCGTTGTAGGCTTCTTCGCTGGCATAAAAGTCGTAGTAGAAAAACTCATCTGGATCGTTCTCAGCCGTATGGAAGATGTATACGGGCACGCCCTCCTCTTTCGCCGTTGCCTCCTGCATGGTGCGATTAAGTGCGATCAGCGCGTCGCGCTGTCCGGGCTTGGCCCTGAGGCGTGTAATAAATGCAAACACTGTGACTCCTTGCTTGAAAAATACTGACTAATGATTAGTGACTACTGGCTCAATCGATAGAGCTCTTCAGCGCGCACCTTCAGGCCCGCAGCGCACTCGTTGAAACCCTTTTCTACCGTCTTGCCCATCTGCTCTATCATCGGACCGGCGAATTCGCCGCTGAAATCATCGATAGTCCAATAGCGACAACTGTGAGCATCAATGGGAGTCACGCGCTGCATACGGTCAGCGTGAATCGGATCGCCCGGTTTATTCTCCATGGACCAGACAATAGAATGCAGGGGCTCAACTTTGGTTACATACTCCACCTGCAGTTGTGGACCGTTACCCATATCTACCTGCATCTCAACCGGTGATCCAACAACGGGCTCGCCTTTCATACTTGGGCAAAAGGTATTCCAGAGGCCGTAGTTTGCAAAATCCACAATGACATCCCACACGATCGCGGCGGGAGCGTTGATAACAATCTCTTCACTCGAGACGCTCGTTTCAGTAATCATAATTCACTCCTTGCTCCATGTTCGGGTGCGCCGGGCATGTTGGGCGCACTAGGCTGTTTTGGTTTAGTGTCGCCACGCTACGGCTCAATTGCCATAACTGACGCCACCGTTCACGCGCCATGCCTGACCGTTAACCCATTCGGCATCATCGGATAGCAGGAACGACACTGCGGCGGCGATATCCGAGGGTGCGCCATGCCGGGTGCTGCGCGCCCCTTTGAGCATCCAGTCTTTCATGTCCTGGGGCATATTGGCATCCAGTTGCTCAGTCAGTACAAAACCGGGAGACACCACGTTGCAGCGAATACCCTTCTGGCCCCATTTAGAGGCAATATGGCGAGACAGCGAATTAATCCCCGCTTTTGAGGCGGCATAAGCCGGACGCTCTGATTCTCCGGCGATAGCGGCATCAGAGGACGTTAGCACCAGTGAGCCGCTGCCGCGCTCCAGCATATGCGGCAGCACTGCGCGCAGCAGCATCACGGTACCGATCAAGTTGACTCGCAGAGTGCGCTCCCATAGTGCCGCGTCATTGCTGAGAATATCGCCGTCAACCAGGATTGTTTGCAGATCCGCGACATTGGCAAAAAGGCCATCAAGGCTGCCAAAATGGGCATGGGCAGACGCCACAAGACCGTTAATGTCGGCCTCGTCCGCTTGGTCATACTCCCAGGCGACCACGTCGCCTCCCAGCGCATTCAGTTCTGCTGCAAGTGCTTGCGCCGTGGCGATATTGAAGTCGCCGACACCCACGCTGGCCCCTTCATCACAGAGGCGACGGACGGTTTCTGCACCAATACCTGTGGCGCCACCACAGACCAGAATGTTCTTACCGCGCAAGTTTTTCATGCCGGTGCTTGCTCCAGAGACTTCTCATACATGGTACACACAAGGCTATTTGAGTGGGGTAACAGAATGTGCAAGTATCCATACCGCACGACGCAATATCCAGCGCACTATCTTACTAAAACAATAATACTGCGACTTACATGGAACCTGATCCGCTATGAGAATTCTCGCTTTTCTATGGAAACGACTCGCCGCTGCACTCAGTACTTTCATGCTGTTGGTTTTGTTGCTGGCACTTTTCGTCGGGTATCGGCTGGCCACTAGCGGGCAAATCGACGATGAGGCTCGATGGAAAAGTAAGCAGGACTATTTAGGACTCATCAGCAAACAACAGATCGCACTGCAATCAATGCCCAATATCGTTTTCATCCTCTACGACGACCTGGGCTACGGTGACATTGGTGCAGGCGCGCGCGGCAGCTCCATGATGGCCACACCGAACATCGATCAATTAGCCGAAGACGGCGTGGTTCTTGCAGACTTTTACTCTCCCGCGCCGGTGTGCACACCCTCGCGCGCCAGCTACCTGACGGGTCGACTGGCCGCCAGGGCCGGTTTACCGGATGTGGTTTTTCCAACGGGTAGTATCGAGGGCTTCCTCTTCAACACACTGGCTGCCTCAGGTCGCAATGTGCGCATACCGTCAGAAGAAATTACTTTGGCCGACCTCCTCGGGGCGGCGGGCTACGCCACCGGCATGGTGGGGAAGTGGCATCTCGGCGACCGCAGTCCATCACTGCCCAATGACATGGGTTTCGACAGCTACTTCGGCGCGCTTTACAGCAACGACATGGAACCCTTCGCCCTGTATGCCAATCGCGAGGTCGCAGTCGAAGCACCAGCAGACCAGCGCTACCTGACCCAGCGCTACACCAAAGCGGCAACCACTTTCATCGAAGAGCATGCGCGTCAGCCGTTTTTCCTCTATTTTGCGCACAACTTCCCGCACGACCCACTGTCCGTGCGCGAAGAGCGCAGCGGTAAGTCCAGGGCCGGGCTTTACGGCGATGTAATGGAGGAAATCGACGACAGCGTCGGAGCAATCGTTGGCGCGCTAAAACGCAGCGGCAATCTGGACAATACGCTGATCATCATTTCCTCGGACAACGGACCGTGGTTCCTCGGCGATGCCGGCAGCCACCGCGGGCGCAAAGGCAATACATTCGAAGGCGGCATGCGCGTACCCTTCATTGCCCATTGGCCGGATGCCATCGCACCGGGCCGCACGGAAGACGCGATGGCAATGGGCACAGACCTACTGCCCACCGTTCTGGAAATGCTGCAGTTGCCGGCCCCAACCGATCGCATACTCGACGGCCGCAGCATCCTTACACTGCTAACACAGGGTGGTCCTTCGCCGCACGACTACCTCTACTACTACGATGGCGAAACACTGTTTGCCACGCGTGACCAGCGCTTCAAATACCGCGGCCCGGCAGGGGTTTTCTATAGCACTGACCGGATGCCCATCGGTGCTGCGATGCCGCAGAAAGAGTGGCTGTTTAATTTGGCTGGTGACCCGCGCGAATCCTACGATACCTCAGACAAAAACCCGCAGGCGCTGGCGCGGTTGAGGGCGGCCTTCGAGGCCAAGCAGACGGAGATGGCCGATAACAAACGCGGCTGGAAATAAAGAGTCCCTACCGCGATGCAAATGCCTTCTTGCTGTCGTTGTAGGTCGTGATGGCGCTCGCCAGGGTCTCTTCGTTGTATTCACGCAACCCGCTCAACAGCATGTGCTTTTTGCCCCGCCCGATGATTTTGCCATCGTCTTCAAGATGAAATGCGAGCTCGACACTGCCGCGCTTACCATTAATATCTAGTTTATTGTAATCACCCTGCAAAACGGGATTTGCAATATCCAGCCGGTCGAGATCGATCGACATACTCTGGTACATCACCATGGGGCGCTCGGGATTGATCATCACATTCTGCTCAGCGAGCAATGGCACCAAAATGTGGGGGAAGGTCTGGCCGGAAAACTGCACATAGCTTTGCGTCAGGTTCAGGATTAACGACTCCGAGTGGGTCACATTCCCAGCGCGCTTCACACGCAAATACTCCCGCCCCTCCATATCGTTGATATGCAGTTCGCCCGAGGGCTCAGGTAATACCAGCTCTATACCCGCGCCAATCATGCCGGAGAAAACGAACTCCATATGCTGGCTGATACCGTACTTGGCCAGCATGATGGCGAATAACAAGTCGCCAGGGATACAGAAGCGTCTGGTGTCAGGATTATGCAGAGGATTGAAGTCATTCGCCATCTGCTTGGCAAAGTCACTGCCCTGCTCGGCAGTAAAACAAATGCGCCCTTCGGGTTCACTAAAATACTGATCGATGATCATGCTGGATCCAGTTGGCCTGTTAACGTGAAGGGGGAAGACGCAGCGCGCAGTCTAGCAGGAAATACTTAGCGGGCGTATGGCGCTTATTCCCACGAGCTACTCGCTCTCAGCGGCGCATTGAGGAGGGTTATAGCTCCTGTGTAAAAAAGTTCGAGAAGCTGTATTTGTATTTGTGCTTTCCGGTGTATTTCGGGCAGGCAGCAAACTGCCAGTCGGTACTCTGGAAAGGGATCCAGCAGGCAGTAGCTGGCCGCATCGGCTTGGCCTAGTGAGATCACTGCGATGCGACCATCCAGCGCTGCTGCAGACCCAAATTCCACCGCAAACGCTCGCGAGTCCAGGCCCGACACCAACGTCTGTCCCCGGCATTTAACCGCCGCTTCCTTCAGCGTCCAATAATCATAGAAGCGGTCGCTCTGCAAAGCCGCAGCGCAGTCTTCCAGCGCAGCGACTTCCTCCGCCCCAAAAAACCGGCGCGCCAGCCGCATAACATCGCGCTCTGCATGACAGTGCTCAAGATCGACACCGACCGACGCCCCCCTTGTGACGGCACAGGCTAAACGGTCACCACTGTGGCTCACGTTAAAATCGAGGTCCGCCTGCGCGTCTTTGAGGGCAGGCTTGCCATGCTCGCCACGACTAAACCGCCACTGCAGCGGATTGACGGCGGCATAGCACGACAGGACTCGGCGCAGGAACGCATCAGACGTTGAAAACTGCGCATCGCTACTCAGCCAGACATGCACATCCCGCTCACCGAGAAACGGACGTCCTTCAACCGATTGCCCCTCAAATGTTTGAAGCAGGCTTGGGTCAGAAGCGCTGAATGCGCTTGCCGATAACTTTGTCACGCACTTTCCAGAAGAAGTTGTCGGGATTGACCACGATAATGAAGACACGCCGTAACCTATCCTCGGGACTTTCGATAGGATTCACCGCATGCCACGCGTGGTCAGTGCGCTTGATCAATGCACTGTAATTACCGACCGACTTACACTCGGTCACATTATCGAATGCATCCAATGGTGGGGCGGAGTTATAGTCCAGTCGTCCGCCATCATCCAGTATCAGCGTCGCGCCCCCCCAAGCCGGATCCCAATCGTCTTCAGAATTGAAATAGAATAGATGAGAACCATGCTCTCGAACTGAATCACAATGCGGCGAAACATCAGCACCACTGGGGGTGTAGTGCCAGTGGAAGCGAAACTCGATTTTGCGTGCACCTAACAAGCGCGCGATCTCGTTACGATAGGCGTCGGAGCAAAGCTCATCAATGAACTCTTTCCAAGGTTTGGGGACCGGCATGTCTGGCGCGTATTCCAGTGAAAAGCGATCATGCGGAGCCTGCCCGGCGCGGCGCTCGTTACCAAACTTTTTGTCGAACATATCCAGTGATGGCATATTAGCGAGCAGCTCCTGAAAGCCGGACTCCGTCAAGACACCCTCACCGTTGAAATACGGAAAAGGTTGGGTCGCCACAAAGCTCTGTGTGCTCAAGTTGCGCAATTTCTCGATGTCCAGGTATCTCATGCGGCCCTCGCTTGCAGTTCAGGGGTGCGATCCAACACTTCAAAGGCGTCATGTCGCACATGATTTTTTCGGATCTCTTCTCGCACCAGCTCCTCACTGATATGCCCGCTCAACAGACATTCTTTCAGGAGACCAAAGAAAAAGTGTTGCTGAGCCGGATCAGGGTGCTCGCGGTAACGACCCAACAAACCGTATTCACCGAACACTTTTGCACGCAGCCGATTGGCCTGTGCCAACAACGGCTTACCCTTGAATTTGTCAGCGGGTGTGTAATCCACCGGCAAGCCTGTTTTCCAGGGTTGCGTCTTGCGCTTGGTATTATGCAGCAGGCGTGTATTGCCATCCAGATGGTCAAAGTCATTCCAGCAATCAGGTAGATACCCGATATTCGCCGGGTCCTCATAGCCTAGCACCATCCATTCCTTATAATCTTTTACCGCGCGAAACAACTCATCGAACTCGTTTTCTGCATTCCAATGCTTCAGGCGGGCGCATTCCAGCAGCATGACACTCGTTGCTACCTGGGCGCGTTTGCCGTCCTTACCCGATCGGTGACGTCCCATCACGGCGCTACCTTTCATGTCCATTTCCAGCAATTCGTTAACATCGCCCACTGCAAATACGTCCGGGTCTGTGACTACCGCTCGCCCCTGCCAATTCATCAAGGTCGGTGGCAAAAAGCGCAGCGGCGTGAAGGACTGCAGATCTTGCATGTGCCATACACGGCTGGTGCCGCCGCGCAGAAACGTTTGCCCTTCTTTTGCACTCAGAAACGGGAAATGACGCGTGTGAATAAACTTCACCACAAACTTTTCGGGATTCGCTGAATTGCGACGAAAGGAATACTCAGAGACCAGTGCGCCCAGCCACTGTCGCTCGTTGGTGTGAATGAAGACACACTTGTCGGTCACGCAGGAGCTCCCGCCTCAGCGCGGGTATAGCCAAACACCGGTAGAAGACCCGAATCTACCATCGCATCCAGTTCCGCAACTTGAGCGTCGTCAAAATAGTCGCGGTATCCACCGACCTTGGCCTTGCGGACCTTGAAGGTATTTGGGTCATTGACGTCCTTGGCCTGAACGCGGCTGCCACTGCGCCAGAAGTAGTTATCCAGCTCTTTCTTGCGCAGGTTCTCCACGGAGGCAAATTCGGCCGTATCCTTGAGATTATCGGCATTGGGCTCCAGCCCAAGAAACTCCACGATGCGCGCCATCTCACGCTCCGGATGTAGGCGCAGATCTTCGTAGCGCACTACCAACAGATTCTTTACCTTCGGCAGTTCCTGCGCCCAGTTATTAAGGAACTCGATGATGTGCGCAAGGCCTTGATCTTCACCCTTCACGAAGTCATAAACTGAAATATCCGCCTCGTGAGCCGGGTATTTGTTCATGGCCTTTTTCTCGGGCCGCATGCGGTACTTCCACTGGAAAAACTGGGATACAGCAACATCGATAGGATTGCGCACTAACAGCACTGTGCGCTTGTCATAAAAATCTTTCTTGGAATCGACATTACCCGTATACCCGCGTAAGTAGTTGTCGTGGGTGAAGAATATCTTGGGGATATTTTTGTTCAGTCGTGTAAAGTTATCAAAACCCATCAAAATATTGTCAGGCAGCTTGTACACCAACTGGTAATAGCGCGAGATCATCACACGCACCCAAGTTCGCCCGCTCTTACCGTAGGAGGCAAATACGTACTCGCAGTGGTTATACTTCCAGAACTCCTCTTTACCACGACGCCAGCGCTGTAACTCATGCGCCTTGGCCTCCGGTAAAAATACCGAAATCGCACGTACTAACCATTTGATCAGTCGCTTGATAATCATATGCATGTGGAATTCCCCTGTTCAGGGCGGATTTAGCCGCGAAGGGTATCGGATGCTCGGGCTATTCTCAAGATTGGATGGTATTTTTAACGGCTTTCGCTGCACCTATGCAAGCCTTTGATTTGCAAGAAAAATTGAAGGTTAAACAGCCTTTTTGGGATGCCGCCGGCAAGTGTGTATAATCTTCTAGGGTCGAACGCACGTGGACTGCCGAAAAAATGCCGTATCCGTCGACAACTGCGATCTGACATCACCCTGTTTCACAAAATGGTTACATTTCATGACTAAACTAATCCAGACTTTACTCTTGTTGCTCTCAATCACAGCGGCGACGTCTAGCCAGGCTGCCGAAAACGAGATTGCCCAGCTACCCATCTGGCAGGTCCTGGAGTTCGAACAAAAAGCGTTCTGGGCCACCGCCCGGTCTCGCCTGGAGGTGCTTCCGGTCGACGGCAAACCTAATGTTTGGGCGCTTGATGTCGTCAGTTCAGTTGTGGACAACTCGGAGAAACTGCAGCTGATGTTTGATCCTGCGACCGGCGGCTTGCTGACGCGCACACGCATCAGCAGCGGTAAGGAGCAACGTATGAAGTCCTATAAATATGAAACGGATTTTATATTACGCGAGCGCAGTAACTCGCCCGCAGACCCCAACGTACCCCCCGATAAGTGGCCAGTCACAAATCAAAAGTGGGTGGAGTACCCCGCCACCAGGGGCGATACGATTGTCACCAGCCCCTACATGCTGATGCTCATTGCCTCACAGTTGCGAGCACAAGGGCCCGGCAATACGAGGGAAGTGCTCGTCAACACAGATTTGAATTTCTATCGCGTAAAGCTCACCAGCGGTAACGGCATTGCGGTGACCGCAGACATCAACGTCATCGGCGGCGACGCAGTGAGCGGCAAGCGCGACACTCTGGCTGTCTCTATTCAAGCCAATCCGGAGGGTAAACTGGAGGATGATGACGATTTCAGCCTGTTGGGACTGGAGGGCGATATCATCATATTATTTGACCGCACCACGGGCTTGCCCCTGCAAATACGGGGCCTTGCTCCGCGCATCGGTAGCACAGAAATCAACCTTAAATCCGCCACCATGAGGGCTGCGCCGTAGTGGCAACAGCGGCCTGTCCGATAGGCTTGATCAGCAACCCCTCAAGCGGTCACAACCGCGACCAGTTTGCACGCATCCGGGCACTCATCGACAGACACCCGGCCGTGCACCATCGCATTACTGAAAGTGCAGCGGATATTGCGCCTGCGCTGCAGGACCTGGCGGCCCGCCAGGTTGGTGTGCTGGCGATAAATGGCGGCGACGGCACAGTGTCGGCGATTCTTGGCGAGCTACTGGAATCGAAATATTTCGCACAGCCACCATTGATCGCCCTGCTGCCTGGCGGCACGGCAAACATGAACGCCGGCGATATCGGCATTCGCGGCTCATTGCACAAGGCCGTGACCCGCTTCTGCCAGTGGTGCGAAAGCGACCGGGACATTAACGGCAAAATCACCCAACGTACCTTGATGCGCGTCGTCACCGATAGCGCGCCAGCGCCTCGCTATGGCATGTTTCTCGGCGGCGGCGCCGTGATTCACGGTACTGAATACGCCCACCGCGAGATTCACTCCCGGGGCCTGCGCGATGATTTTAGTCTCGCCCTCGGGGTAGTGCGCACTGTGTGGGGGGTATTGAGGAACGACCCGAACTTCAACCGTCCTGTCACCATCACACTTACGCTGGACAACGCGGAGCCCGTGCGTCACGACACCCTGATCCTTGCAGTGAGCACCCTTCAAAGACTGTCGTTTGGCATGCGGCCCTTCTGGAGCGGTGCGCCGGGCTCGATTCGTCTGACCGTGATGGAACAGGGCTGCACGCGTTTCGCCCGCACCTTTTTCGCTATCGTACGCGGTCACCCCAGCCGCAACGCGGTGCCCGCAAACGGTTACCACAGCCACAATGCCAATACACTCAGGCTTGAGATGAATGGCAAAATCAATCTGGACGGAGAACTCATAGACGTTGCAGGGATGGTGCACATAGAGGCCAGCGACCCGTTCGAGTTCTTGCGGCTGTGAGTAGCTATCCGGCTGTCGCGGCCCCGGATGCCACCAGCGACCCGACACTGGCCGCGTTACTGGCACAGTTACAAGCGCGTCACAACAATGCCATCTGCTGCACGCTGGTCTATGGCTCCTGTTTGCGCAGCGGTGACATTTACGACGGGCTACTGGATCTTTACCTGATCTGTGACAGTTATCGGGCGGCCTACCGCAGGCCGCTGCTGGCGGCGGCCAACTGGCTGCTGCCGCCGAATGTCTTTTATGCCGAACAAAAACCCGCCGATGGCGCAGCAACTGACAAGATACTGCGCAGCAAAGTCACTGTTATTTCCCTCAGCGACTTTCAGGCAGGCTGCTCTGGTGCATGGTTTGAATCCTACATCTGGGGCCGCTTCGCGCAGCCAACGCGTATCTTGCAGGCCCGCAACGCACAATTGCGCTCACAGATGGAGACTGCGCTAACACAAGCCACGCTAACACTGCTGCGCAACGCCTTGCCGGCGCTGCCAGCTGCAGGCAGCCTTACCACGCTCTGGCAACAGGCGCTGGGATTGAGTTACGCGACGGAGCTGCGCACTGAGCGCAGCGGACGGGCGCAGGAATTGGCGGAGTCGTCCCAGGATTTCTACACGGCCCTGACGCGCCACCACGCTATCAACCTCGGCTACGCCTTTGCGTTGCAGGAGCGCGAGGGGCAATGGCATTACCAGTGCGAAATCGAGCCTTTCAAACGCAGAACAACCACGCTGGCGTGGGCGGCGCGCCGCGCCCAGGGCAAACTGCTGTCGGTAGCCCGGCTGGTAAAGGCGCTGTTCACATTCGAGGGCGGGCTGGACTATATCGCCTGGAAACTGGAGCGCCATTCCGGTGAGAAAATCCATATTCCGGACAAGGTCAGGCGCGCGCCTCTCATCTACCTGTGGAGCTTCTTCTGGGGCCTTTACCGGCGCGGCATTTTCAAGTAACGGAGCTTTTAGCGCCCCGAATACAGGCCTTATAGCGCGTACTATTCACGCTGAAACTGTGTCGCTGAAAATGGCAAAATCGAGCACATTCCTTTATAGTTTCTGGCCAATCAAGCCACCCTCGGACAGCCCCTTACCCGATGAAAGCCTGCGTTTTTATCCAGACCAATCACAAGCAGATTACCGGCGCCATTGTCGCCGAGCATGCACTGCGTCGCTACTCACACAACAATGACAAGTTTGATGTGCAGATCATGGACACCCGCGACTATCCTTTCTTCGCGGCCCGCGAAGGTCAGGAATATTTGCGCGATGGCGTCAAGCGCACATGGATGAACGAGGATTTGCAGTCATTCACGCCCACGCGCTTCATGCCGCCCACGCTAATGGGATACGAAGGCCAGGCAGTGGTGATAGACCCCGATATTTTCGCGGTTGCCGACATCTGGGAACTGCTCAGCCGCAACATGCAAGGCAAAGCCATTATGTGCCGCATGCGCAGTGGCCCCAAAGGACTGGTCGATAAATGTATGGCCAGCAGCGTTATGTTGCTTGACTGCGCCAAACTCACACATTGGGATGCCGAGAAAAAATTCGAAGCGATGTTCAACTTCACTCAGGACTACCAGCCGTGGATCTGCCTGAAGGAAGAAGATCGCAATACGCTGGATTTTTTTGAGTCCGAATGGAATGACTTCGACAAATTCACCCTGCGAACCAAGATGTTACACACCACCAGGCGCAAGACCCAGCCATGGAAAACAGGGCTGCCGACCGACTGGCGTCCGGCCGAGCGTTTTCGCCTGTTCCCGCCCGCTGCCTGGGTAATGCGCGCGCGACGCAAACTGTTTGGCGAATACGCTTTTCTCGGCAACTACAAGCAACATCCCGACCGCAATCAGGAAGTTTTTTTCTTCGGTCTGCTCAAGGAATGCGTGCAAGAGGGCAAGATCAGCGAGGAATTCCTGCGTCAGGAGATGGCAAAAAACCATGTGCGCCATGACGCACTTGAGATTCTGGAGCAGACACCCGATCTGCCTCCTGCACCGCTGCACCCGCTCACTGCGGTATTACAAGCTGCCTGACCGCATGCGCGGCTCGCTGCAGGTCTTCCCGCCCGGCGTTGTTGATCGACGGGTCGCCAGATGAGGCATTCATCTGCTCGCGCAATGCCTGCGATACCAAAGCGATGCTGCCCAATGCCAACCACTGTGCCCTCCCGGCATCCACTAATGCATTCTGAATATTGCCAATATCCCGTCGCATGCGAGCAGGACCAAAACGCATAGCGAAACGGTGGCTGAGCGGTTTGTAGCGATAGTTGTGCGGCAATAGCCACCAACGGCCTGCATCGTCATCCACATTAAAGATGTACAGCGGCTTGCCCGTGTCTGCTGCCTCTCCGAGCATCGACATGGACTCGCCAGTGACGACGAATGCGTCGGCCTCGGCCAACAGCCCCTGATACGGGTTATCATCAACGCCTCCCCAGCGATAGCAAAAAAATGGCGGGCGCAATTGCGTCTCCAGCGCATTCCCGGCAGCCCGCGGAGTGCGCGGACTGTCAGTCGCCAACACCGAGCCACCCGCGCCAGCTGCCAATTCTTGCGCCAGCGTACCGAGGTGGCGCGCCTTCGATGCTGTCATCACGAAGCGCCCGCTATTACCGCCCATCAGCACGGCCACCCAAGGGCGTGGCAGGTGTGCAAGCTGCAGTTGCAACTGTTCGCCAGAGCGCTGGTTCTCTTGTGCTGAGGGCCGGTGCAGGGGCAAGCTGTTGTGGACGATATTTGCCTGAATGGGCAAAAAATACTGCTCAGTAGTGACGACCAAATCCCACTCAGTCAGTGGCGCCCAAGGGCGGCCAATGTGCACCAGGCGGCTCCTGCCACCGGACTGACGGCGAATCCAGCGCGCCACCGGCTCGTTGCGACGCCCGGCACTGATAACAATGTCGGGCCACGGGGCTGCGAGCGGGCTGGATAGCGCCAGATCGATACCGGCCAGCGTCGCCCCGCTGCCCAGATGCACAAGCAACTCCCAGGACTGCGCCGCAATATGCTTCTCGTGGCAATCCCAACCCAGTTCCGCGGCCAGAGCGCGCACCTGCGTATTGTCACCCGCCTTCTTGCCCAGTAGGCACCAAACACTAATAGACCCATCGCCCACGCGGTTTCCTCGTCTTATTTATCTCGGTGTATATCGCAACATGCGGCGCGCCACTCCAGCACATCGCTCCAAAAATTGCCAAAGCCAGTCGTTTGTGGAACAGCGAGCTAGCGGTAAACTATCCTACAGATTACTAGCGAGAAGAAATAGTTTGAAACCAACGGTCTTCATTCACACCAATCATAAGCAAATGCTGGGCGCGTTAGTGAGCCGTTACTCGCTGCGCAAGCGCTCTGCCCACGCCGATGACTTCGATGTGCGTTTTGTTGAGGTGAAAGACTACCCGTGTATGCTGGAACGGGAACTGCAACTGTACCGCCGTGATGGCGAAATGCGTCCCTGGCTTAACAATGACCTGCAATCTTTCACACCACTGCGCTTTACGCCACCGCAACTCATGAACTATAAGGGCCGCGCCGTCATTATGGACCCTGACATCTTCGCCATCGGCGACATCTGGGAACTGCTGCAGCGCGATATGGGTGGCGCTGCTATCATGTGCCGCCCCAAATCCGGCCACAAGGGCCGCAAGGGCGCCTTCGCCAGCAGCGTGATGCTGCTGGATTGCGCCAAACTCAGGCACTGGCAGTTTGAGCACGACTTTCATGAGATGTTCGAGCCGGTTAAACGCGACTACATGGACTGGGTGTCGCTGAAACTGGAAGACCGCAAAACCGTCGGCGCGCTCGAGAGCCACTGGAACGATTTCGATCATCTGGACGACAACACCAAACTGCTGCACAACACCAAACGCAAAACCCAACCCTGGAAAACCGGCCTGAAAATCGACTATCGCCCGGCCGATACCTTTCAGCTGTTCCCGCCCCGCCACTGGCTGCGACGCGGTCGTCGCGCACTCTTCGGCGATTACAAGTTCGCTGGCACCTACGACGCCCACCCGGATCCGCGCCAGGAAGCCTTCTTCTTCAACATGGTGCGAGAAGCACTTGAAGACGGCGAGTTCACCGAAGCGCTGCTACAAGATGAAATCGCCCAAGGCCATCTGCGTCCAGATGCCATGGAGTTGATCGGCGCCTGAAATCAAACAGCAATTATTTCCGCGTACTTCAGGTTTGAGTTTGGGTTGAGAGCCTTGAGCACTGTCGCGGGACGCACTTATTTAATTTGAGCAGTTTAAGGATAACGATTTGCGGACTCGAGCTGAAGGCCGATGAACGACTTTTGACCCGATAGCGTATTTTGCAAGCGTCAGCCAAGGCCGCTTCACACCGACTAACTGTGTCCTAACCTCATTCCCGCCGAATCAACCCATCCACCGCCATTCCGTCATCCATGTTGTCGCCATGCCACAACGGCACCAAGCTCCTTGGCCCAATTTCGATCTGCTCACGCCGGTTGCGCATGGTGCGCGCAAACACGTTCCCGCTGAAACGCGTATCGGGGCCCTTCGGGATCAGATTGCCATTCGGCGTGGTAAATACCGGTTCGCTAGCTGCCTCCATCTGAAGACCGTAACCCCCTTCATGTACCCGTCGATGGTGGTGGCGACATAGCAACAGCAGGTTATCGAGCTTGGTATCGCCGCCGTCCGCCCAGTGGCGAACATGGTGCGCGTCGACGTAATGCCGCGCAGTACAGCCGGGGAAACGGCAACCTGTATCTCGACGCTCCAGTGCACTACGCCGCAGTCGCAAGCCAGCCGCCGCGACGTTTCCGCTGAAACGCATCCGCCCGATGCCAGCTCTGACTCTGCGCCGTCGCCGTCTGCTTGCAACGTATTCATGTCGGTGTGTACATGGAGGGTGCAGCGGTCGCCGCCTTTGACGGTGACTCTCGCGCCGTCAGGCTCGCGTGTAACGTCTTCGCTAAGCCCTTCGGTCAGTTCTTCTGTAAGTCCTTCTGTAAGTCCTTCTGTAAGTCCTTCGGCAAGTCTTCCGGAAAGCCCTCCGGAGAGGTAACCATCAACTATCCGTTCCAGTGCATCAGCGCGTCTCGCCGCAATCGGCGTTTCCGCTGAAACGTCTTCTGCTGCATTGCGCTGCTCTTGATGGATTGTGTCCATTGCCGAATTCAGCGCCTGTGCGATACGTGCACCTTGCTTGGGGCTTAGTCGCGCCCTGAATACATAACTGCCATCGTCGTCGGTATACCCGTTGAGCTCACGCAGCGCATGGTGTTGATTATCCCGCTCCAGTGCCTCGATACGTTTCACCTTGCGGTAGTTGCGCACCAGACGCTCGACATGGGATGCGGTGCCGTGATCGGCAATCAACATCAGATAATCCTCGTTCTGAGGAGTAGCAACGCGGGTCATTGCGCGTACTTTGGAATAGCTGACCTGGCCGTTGCACAGTGCCGAGCTGATCTGTGGTAACTCCTGCAGTGCGTGGGCTACCCGAACTTTCTCCCGTGCAGCGCCCAGGTTGATACCGCACTTCCAGTTCAGCCAGTGGGCGCAGGAATTCATGCCCTCACCGCTCCAGCCATGGCGTTCGTCGAATTCATAAATCAAGGTGAGCAACCGGTAGGTCGCGGCGTTGAGATACGCGGCGAGTTCGGTGATTTCGTCTTCCAGTGTGGCTAGGTTGCGGGCCGGAAATTGCATGCTGGAAATGGGGTTTTGGTTCATGTGAGAGTCCTCTACATTCTTCCTCAATACTGTATAAACGAACAGTATTTAGGCTATAAAATCAATATAAAACAGTAGCTTATATAGATTAAACTCAGGCGCAGCCCGAACAATCGGACCTTGCCTGGGTCGGGAATGAAAATAAGGGCTTAGCGACCAACACCCTCATCGCCGACACCCCGTGACGCGGCAATCAAACGTTCCTGAGCGTGACCGTAAATATCTCGGCAACTGTAATTGGCAATCTCAGAAGCGGGGGAGATCAGCCGCAAGTCCGCAGAGATAACCTGGCTGGGTTATCTTGCTGAGCCGGTTACCAGGAATATAGCTGTGGCGGCCCTGAAGTGGCACCCTTCACATGAATGGGCGGATTTATGATCCCACAATGGGGCGGATGTTGCAGGCCGATCGCTTAATCGACCACAAAACGCAAACAACACCAAATACCGTGGTCTGTCCCTGAATTCCGTCCCTGAATTCCGTCCCTGAATTCATGACACAGCGCGCGAGCCTGATTAGTGGTAGTTGAACAGTGGGTCTAGCGTTTCTGCCAGACGTCGGTCGATGGCCTCGACTTCCTCGTCAGTGAAGTAATCCCGATAACCACCTACCTTGGCGCGACGTACCTTAAAGCTATTGGGGTTGTCCTTGTCGCGCGGCATCATGCGTCCGCCCGCAAGCCGAAACTGTTGCGCGCTTTCCATCTTCTTCATGTTCTCGTAGGACGAGTAATCCACCGCGGCATTGACATGCGCGTCGGTAGCAGCGATGCCCATGAAATCGAGCAAATGGCGCAGTTCCTCGCGCGGCCTGGCGCGCAGATCCTCGTAACGCAGCAGATGAAAATACTCCACCTTGCTCACTTCCTGTGCCCACAGATTCAGGTAGTCGGTGACCGCCTGCATGCTACCGCCGTTTTCTCCCATCACAAAATCGAACAGGCTGATGTCGCTACTCTGGGGCGGGTAGTTGTTGATAGCGACCTTGGTAGGCTTGATGCGGAACTTCCACTGAAAGAATTGTGATACCGCAACATCGCGGGGGTCGCGCGCCAGAAGAACCACGCGCTTACGATAGAAAGGCTCTTTTGTGTGCGAATCGCCGGTGTAATCCTTGATGTAGTTGTCGTGCGTGAAAAACGTTTTGGGCACGGCATTGTTCAGATTGTGGAAGTTATCAAAGCCCAGCACTGCATTTTCGGGGAGGCGATACATCACGCGAAACAAATGTGAAATCATCACGCGCAACCAGGTACGCCCGCTCTTGCCAAAAGACACCACCACGATATTGGCGCGCTGAAGTTTGTCGAACTGCTCCACGCCGCGCAACTTGCGTTCGGCAGCAAGAATCTCTGACTCTGGCTGTCCGCGCATTTGCCAATGCAGTACACGACGCGACATTTTTTTGCGTCCGGTCTGCCACAACTGGCGAATATTCTGGATCGCCAAATTCATGCCGATGGCCCGCTATACCCGAACACCGGATCGAGCTTAGCCACCATCTTCCCCAGCTGATCGCATTGCTCATCGGTAAAATAGTCGCGATAGCCGCCTACTTTGGCTTTGCGCACTTTAAAGGACTGCGGGTTGTCCTTGTCGCCCGGCTTAACTCGAGCGCCACTACCTTTAAAAAATTTGTCTTCTTCCATTTTTTTCATATTGTCATAAGCCGCAAAATCTACCGCCTTTTGCACTTGCTCAGATGTCACGGCGGTGCCGGTAAAAGCCAGAATATTGCTCAATACTGCGCTCGGGTCTTTGCGCATGTCTTCATAGCGAACGACTAGCACATCCTGCAGTTCGGGAATGGCTTGCGCCCACCCATTGAAGTAATCAACTATGCGCGGCACCCCCGCTTCCTTGTCTAACACAAAATCCCACACATCAATTGATGCGCCGTGCGGCGGATAGTCATTGATAAACTTCTTATTGGGGCGCATACGGAACTGCCACTGGAAAAACTGCGATACCGCGACATCGCGCGGGTCACGTACCAACAGGACTATTCGTTTACCTTGAAAGTGTCGCTTCGATTGCGGGTTACCGGTGTAGTCTCGCAGGTAGTTGTTGTGGGTAAAAAATACCGCCGGCAGCTGTGGGTCCAGGTTTTTAAAGTTGTCGAAATCCAGTAATTCCGTGGCATCGAGATTGCCTTTGAGCTGATACGCCCGCGACAACATCACACGCAGCCACGTTCTTCCCGACTTGCCCCAACTCATCAACACCCAATCGCTGCGCTGCAACTTCTTGAATTCCTCACGACCACGCAGCCAGCGATCCATTGCCTTGCGACGCGGGGCCGGCAACCAGAAACAGAGCGCTAGAATGATGTGGCGTACCAGAACGCGTGCCTTGTCGGCCATGTGCAGGAACGTCCTCGATAACGAGCATAAAAGGCCGCAAATGTTAACGTAAAAGCTGCTTTCCCGCACTAAGACCGGTGGGCTGATTTACCGCACTATTAACATCCTCCGGCAGAGTGTTGCCTTGCCGTACTCGCAATGGGCGTAATAAACTAACCGTATGTCTATGATCAATCTCGATGCGCTGCGCGCCACACCCTTACAAACCGACCCCTATGATTATCTGGTGGTGCCGGGGTTTGTTAGCGCCGATGCATTGACAAAAGTAAACCTGGATTACCCCACGATTGATACCGCTGCCAATCATGAACTGGAGAATCTCTCTTATGGCGGTGCCTTTGCGTCGTTGATGGCGGAACTGCGTGGCGCTGAGCTCGCAAGGCTAATGGGCGAAAAGTTTGATATGACGCTCGCCGCCCTGCCGACTACCGTCACGGTGCGCAAATTCTGCGAACGCACAGATGGCAATATTCACACTGACCATAAAAGTAAAGTCGTCACCATTTTAGTCTACTTCAATGAGACATGGGATCACGAGGACGGACAGCTGCGCCTGCTGCGCTCGAAAGACGACATCGGAGATTACGCTGCACAGGTCTCGCCGCTGGGCGGGACAATGCTGGCCTTTCGTCGCACCGACCACTCGTGGCATGGACACACTCGCTTTGTAGGCGAGCGCCGCATGGTGCAGATCAACTATCTTGACCAGAGCCCGCTGTCCGTTGCAGCGCAGCGTGTCAGCCGCTTCGGCACACGGTTCATGAAGAATGTGCTTGGAATGCGCTAAACCGTTAGGTCTTTGAAAACTGTTAATTCTGGCGCGTTGACGTTTCCTGCGAGGTGAACCCTGAGCGCTCAGAGCAAGCAGGGCATGCCCGCCATTGCCTGCCGGTTAGCTACGCCGATATTCGAGCCCGATCCTGACCCTAACCTCACGATCCTGACCCTAACCGCAATAAAAAGGCAGATCCATTGAAAAAACGCGTAGTAATCGCAGGCTTCGGTGACACCGGCCTGTTGGTAGCAATCAATCTGGGCAAGGACTTCGACATCGTCGGCATTAGCCCCAAGCCCTGCCTCGTCAGCGGCCAGGAGCTGGGAATGCGGCTGACACAGCCGCAGCGCTGGAAGCAAGATTATCTTATGCCTTTTGCGCGCTACGAAAAACTGGATGGCGTGCGCACGCTGCAAGGGCTGATTGCGTCGATTGATCCCGACAAGGCCACCGTGACCGTGCGCTCACAAAGCGGTGCGATACACGAGGAACCCTACGACGCACTGGTGATCTCCTCCGGTGTGACCAATGGTTTCTGGCGCAACAGCGCTCTGGAGGATGTAGACGCCATCCACCAAGCGATCGACAGTGCATCACAACAACTGTTACAAGCGCAGACAATCGCCATTGTGGGTGGCGGCGCGACGGGTGTCAGTGTTGCAACCAACCTGGCTGCGCGCCAACCACACAGAGCCGTCCACTTTTTCTTCAGCGAAACACAACCGCTGCCCGGTTATCACCCCAAAGTGCGCGCTCGCGTGGAGCAGCAGATGAAAAGTGCTGGCGTGATATTACACCCGAACCACCGCGCGATTATTCCGGACGGGTTCCAGTGTGACCGGTTCACAGCAGAGCCCGTTAACTGGACGGGCGGACAAGCCAGCTTCAACGCTGACATCACGCTGTGGGCAATCGGGAAAATGATGCCCAACAGCGACTTCATTCCAGCAGACATGCTCAACACTGACGGCTTTGTTGAAACCGACGATCACTTGCGCGTGCCGGGGTATAGCAATGTCTTCGCGGTCGGCGATATAGCCGCCTCCGACCCCCATCGCAGTTCGGCGCGCAATTGGGGTTATCGTCTGCTAGGCCACAATATTCGCGCGCACCTTGACGGCCGGGACGCGGACATGAAGCGCTACGACCCGCCACGCTACCGCTGGGGATCCGTGTTCGGTGTCCAAAAAAATGGCCTGCGCGTGTTCCAACCCGACGGCAGCAGCTTTCGTTTCCCCAACTGGACTGTTCGCACCCTGCTGTTCCCAATGGCAGTGCGCAAGATGATTTACAAAGGTATCCGCAAACCCTGATCGGCTGAGAGACACCGCGTCATACAGCAAAGCACTGTTCACGGCGAACTGCAGTAGGCATGCCCCGCTTCCTCAGAGGGCCGGTCAGCTGAGAGACGGCTGGCTGGCATCAATGCTATGCGGTGAATTAATAGAGGGAGTTGAGCTAGAAAAGCGCCTTGATGCGCTGGATAACTACGCTGATGTCATCTGGCAATTCCGCTGCGGGCTGCTCGAAGGGCTGACCGGACCAGACAGCCAGGCCTTTTTCTACCAGCAGCCGGTGGAAGGCGCGGAAATCCCGCGTAGCGCAGAGAATCTTGAACACGTCCAAATAGTAAACGCCCCGGGCAATACGGTGACGCCAAAGATCCCACAGCGAATCCTGGTTTGGATTGAACAGCCAGTGTGCCAACGAACGACGCCGTTGGTCGATACTGCCCAACCAGCCGCCGGGCAAGGGGAAAATCGCCAGCGGTTTATGCAGGTAAATCACTTCCACCATCATGGACACGCTGTCTGCGGTGACAATAAAGCCGTCTGCGGTGCCGAGCAGGGCGCGATAAGGGTTGTCGCTCGCTGTTGCGCTCCACTCATAGAAAATCGCCTGCCTTGGCAGGTCGTTACGCAGCACCTCAATGACTTCGGGTGTCGTGCGGCGGCTGGTGGTGACGTAGGGCGTGCCGCCCAGTTCATCGACAATCCAACGCGCGGTTGCGACTAGCTCGTCTGCCAGTTGCCGATTCATTATAAAAGGGTTGGTCTCACCGCCGATGAGCATGGCGATCAGTGGTTTGCGCAGGGGCGCGAGCCTCTCCTGCCAGGCTTCTACGTCGTTGGCAACATCCTCGGGAGCAACCCGCATCAGTGGCAATATGGTGGGCACAAAGTTGTGCATGGGTGGCATCTGGTTTTCTGCGCTGGCGATCACCAGCGAAAAGTCGAGCATATGTCCGGAGGGCTTGCCCACCAGCACGATTTTGGTTTTATTGCCCGACTGTTTGCGGATCCATAAGGCCACCATTGACGGCCTGCGCCCGACGGTAAGAATCAGCTCGGGCCAAGGCCCCTCCAGAGGATCGCTGCGGCTCGGGTCAAGATGATCCAAAGAGGGCCTGTAGCGTGGCTTGCCGAGCACAAATTCGGGGCGCATATGCACATATTTATGCTCAACAGGCCAATCAAGGGCTTCGACTATCGTCAATACCTGGCCGTTATCGCCTCGCTTGTCACTGAGGATAACCCAGGTACTAGGTGCCACAGTCAGGTGTCACACGCAGGCGCCCGCACTGTCCTGGCAGTAGCCCAGCTCCGGGAGAATGTTGTCGCGCACCAGCGCCTCGAGTTCCGCTACTTGTTCAGCGTTAAAATCCTCGCGGTAGCCGCCCACCTTGCCGCGACGCACCTTGAACGTGCTGGGATCGTTAGGGTTGACCAGTTTCATGCCGCCCTGGCTGAAGGTGCCGCTAGTTTCGAGTTTCTGCAGATTGTCGAATGAGCCCCACTCCACTGCGGCGCGAATCTCTTCCTCGCTGAAATCCTCGCCCATCAGTTGCGTGATCTTGAGTAACGTGGGCACCGGTTTTTCGCGCAGATCCTCGTAGCGCGAGAGCATGCCGTGCTCCAACTCGCGAACATTGCGCACCCAGGTATTCTGGTAATCGATCAGGCTAGGCAAGCCGATGTCCGAATACCGCACGAAATCCCACATCTGCACGGTGCGGCGGTCGATGGGATGTTCAACGAAGTGGTTGATCAGCTCCTGCTTGGCGCGCGACTGCCGCTTGGTGAACTGATGAAACCAGGACACTGCAATATCAATCGGGTTGCGCGCGAGAAACAGCACGGGCTTGTGCCTGAGCGAATTGTCCGGTGCACCGCAGGCCAGCAACTTGCCGACCTCGCCTTCATAACTGTAATAACCATTGGTTGCCGCCAGGCGGGGAATCTCGGGGATCTTGCGCGCAAACTCATCCGTATTAATCAATTTTGATTCAGGCAGGTTATAACGCAATTGATAGAGGCGGGAGATCATCACCTTGAGCCACGTATTACCGCTCTTGGGATGCCCGATAATCAAAAAGTTCGCGCGGTCCGCCTTCGCCAGCTCCAAGCGTGCCAGATGCTTACGACGCAGGGCAACGCGAGTGTTTGCCGGCAGTGCTTGTGTCGGAATGAGAATCAGCGCTTTCTTGACGCCATCACTCAGATTTAACATGCCATTCAATACTCACAAGAGGGGAGCGACCGTGCGCGCGACGCGTGCAATTATGCGCGATGCAGGTCAAAATGACCAGACAGCAGGGACGTCATGTACAATGGCCGCCAGCCGCGACAGGAACATCACCGCTTGATCATCGACCGCCATATCAGCTTGGAAATTCTTCGCCCCTTTGCCACTGGGCTCGGTCTTCTGGTGCTGATCTTTATTGGTTTTTCTGCCGCAAACCAGCTTGCTCTGGCCGCCGATGGCAAGCTCAATATGCTGACTGCATTCAAACTGATCGGGCTCAATACTCTCATCACGCTGGAGATACTGCTGCCCTCCGCGTTCTTTTTCTCGGTTCTCTCCGCCATCGGCCGCTTGTATCGCGATTCTGAAATGCGCGCATTTTACGCGGCCGGCGTGAGCCGCACACGAGTCCTAGAAGCAGTTTTGAAACTGGCGCTTATAGTGGCGCTTATCACCGGGGTACTGTCGATTATTGGCAGACCCTGGGCTTTCCGCACCAGCTATGCACTTGAATCACAAGCCGCCGCACAGTTTGACCTGAAGAAGATGTCAGCCAACGAGTTCGTCAACATGGATGGCAGCGACTACACGTTTATCGCCAGCGGTATTGATCTTGAAAAAGGCCTACACACCGGCGTATTCCTGCAAAAAAACTACGAGGACAAGGCGCGTGCGGAGATCATCGTTGCCGAGTCAGCGGCCATGCCGACACTCAACCCTAACCAGGCGTCACGCGCCACCTTCTACAACGGCTACAATTATTTGCTGGACCGCAGTAAACGGCAGGATGTGACCTTAAAGTTTGACGAACTGGTTGTGCGATTGCCTAACCAGGAGGCACAAGAGAAGTATCGGCGCAAAGCGGAAACCACAGCAAACCTGGCGCTCTCCAGCGATCCCAAAGATGTTGCCGAGTACCAATGGCGCATAACCACGCCGCTGGCAACGATTCTGCTGGCCCTGATCGCCGTGCCGTTAGCGCGCTCGGCGCCGCGTGAGTCCCGTTTTCGAAATTTCACAATTGCGCTGCTGTCATATATTGCACTGTTTACGTTGGTAAGTGTCCTGCGCACGTTTATTGAGCAAGGAAAACTCGGGGCAATACCCGGTCTGTGGACCGCTTATGCACTGCAACTGGCACTGCTGATTGTACTTGTCACTCAACCCAGGTTGAAACGACGATGATATTGCAACGTTATATTGGCATCAGCGTTGTGAAGGGTTGGCTACTGGTGATGCTGGTGCTGGGCGCGATTTTTGGCCTTATCAGTTTCACTCAGGAGCTTGACCAAACGGAAATGGACTACAACTTCGTTAGTGCAGCGATTTACACACTGCTCACGCTGCCCAACCAACTGGTCAATCTGGCTCCCGTGATTGCATTGCTGGGGAGCATCGTTGCACTGGCCAATCTCGACCGCTACAACGAGCTGACTATTATTAGCTGCACTGGCTTTCCACCCTCCAAATTAATTGCTGCCCTCGCCCTGCCTACTGCGCTGCTAATGACCACGCTGTGGGCCGGCATGGAGTACGTCACGCCACAATTGCAACTGGCAGCCGAGCAGGAGAAGACCATATTGAGAGAGCGCAACCACGGATGGATTCCGGGCGGCGGGGTATGGTCGACCGATGGCAATCGTTACATGCATTTGGGGAGAATGTCTGAAGACAATGAGCCCGGGAACATCAGCCTCTTTGAGTTTGGCGAATCGGGCGAGCTGGTGCGGGCACTTTGGGCAAGTACCGCCCATGTCAAAAAGAACAGGCGCTGGCTTTTTCAAAACGTAAAGGAAAAAGTGCTCATAGACGATATTTTTGAGACGCGTTTCCATTCGGAACTGGAGGTTGCAAACTTGTGGTCCAGAGATGAGTTGCCCACGCTGACGCTGAGAAGCGACGGCATGAACTTATCAGTGCTCTACCGCTATACACAGTATCTCTCGCAGAATGGACAGCCCACGGACAAATATCTGAATGCATTTTGGCAGAGGCTGCTGATGCCCCTGACGGTTGGCGCTATGGTGCTGCTCGCCACTGCTATCAGTGCCGGCATTAGTCCCGGCCGCGATCGCAGCTTTGGCATCAATATCGGCATCGGCGCCACGCTGGGTATCTTGTTTTACCTGGGGACGCAAATCATCTTCTCCCTGGGACAACTGTTGCAATGGAGTATCCCGCTGGTGGCCTTGCTACCTACACTCGTTATCCTGACATGCGCGGTGTTGCTATTGCGCCGCCTGCGCTGGTGAGAACGACAGTGGGTAAAGGAATCACAGTATGAAAGCGCAATCCAAACACACTCGCGCGCGCGGAGACAACACACCATGGGATTGATGCTCAATTTCTTTCGCGCCTATCCCTGGCAAACCACGCTCATGATGCTGGCACTTTTGCTGTCAGGTATTGCTGAGGGGATAGGACTATCGGCGCTACTGCCATTGCTGAACATCGCGCTCGGCTCTGACGCCAATAGCATGATCCCTGGCGGCGCTCTCGCAGGCCAAAGTGAATTCGAACAGAAGATTCTCAACGCACTGGAATTTATTGGGATCGCGCCCACCCTGGGCAATATGCTGGCCATCATCCTGGGAGGCGTTACGTTCAAAACTATTTTCTTGTTGGTTGCCCAGCGTCAGGTGGGCTATACGGCGGCGCAGGTGAGTACTGACCTGCGCCTGCAGTTGCTGCGCGCCGTCCTGCGCAGCAAATGGGAGTATTTTCTGCATCAGCCTGTCGGGCGATTAACCAATGCCATGGCATCTGAAGCACAGCGCTCTGCGACGGCATTCGTTAACGGCACAACCGCCCTCACCTTTCTCGTGCCTGGATTGATCTACGGCGGAGTGGCTTTCGCTCTTTCGTGGCGCGCCTCACTGGCGGCCATCGCAGCGGGTACCGTAGTTATCGGCCTGTCCCATTTTCTGGTAAACATCACGCGTAAAGCCGGAACAAAGCAAACCCGCCTGATGACATCGCTGATGGCGAACCTCACCGACACACTGCAATCCGTGAAGCCACTCAAGGCAATGGCGCGCGAGGGCACAGCTGACAAAGTGCTGGCACACGATACCAACCTGTTAAATAAATCCCAGCGCCGTCAGGTGCTGAGCGCCGCGCTGCTGAATTCGGGACAGGAGCTCATGTTCACTGGCTTCATCTGCATGGGAATCTATTTCGCAATTGTGCAATTCGAGATGGCGCTGACCACGGTCATGGTGCTAGTGGTGGCCCTAGGCAGGGCGTTCTCCTATTTTGGCAAGGTGCAAAAGCAGTACCAGAAATTGGCCGAAGGTGAGAGCGCATACTGGTCTTTGACGGACTCCATCAACGCTGCAGAGAACGCCCAGGAAGACCTCAGAGGCGGCATCTCGCCGCGCTTTGAACAAAGTCTGTCACTGGAGAATGTGCATTTTAGCTACGACCAGCACCAGGTATTCCAGGGGATGTCATTGCAGATTGATGCGGGCACGCTGACTACGCTGGTGGGGCCCTCGGGCTCCGGTAAGACAACGGTTATCGATCTCGCTATTGGTCTGCTGCGGCCGCAAAGCGGCAGCATCCTGCTGGACGGTATCCCACTGCAGGATATCGACATCAGCCAGTGGCGCAAAATGATTGGCTATGTGCCCCAAGACACCATCCTGCTGCATGACAGCATCCTCCACAACATCACATTGGGCGACCCTTCCCTAACCACAGCTGATGTGGAGCGCGCGCTGCGCGCTGCTGGTGCCTGGGAGTTCGTGAACCAACTGGCGCAAGGGCTGGACACCATCGTCGGCGAGCGCGGCGGCAAACTATCGGGCGGCCAACGTCAGCGGATCGTCATTGCGCGCGCGCTCATCAATCAACCCCGGCTGCTGATTCTTGACGAGGCCACCAGCGCACTGGACAAGGACACTGAAGACGCCGTCAGGCAAGCGCTTGAGGCACTTAAGGGTCAACTCACTATTCTCGCCATTTCACACAATCAAGCCATGGTGGCGGGCGCTGACAAGGTCTACAAAATGTCAGCTGGCAGCGCCATACTGCTGGACACCGCCGGTCAGTCAGTCTTCTCCAAGTAACTTCCGCACCGCTGCCGCCGCCCGTTGCAAATCGGTTTCCGCAGGCACGCGGGCCGTCACCAGTACATCTTCTATCCAGGAGGCACAGCCGGTCTCTCGCAGCCTGCGGTGCACCAGCGTAATGTCGCGGCTCAGAGGCTGCCAAAACCAACGCAGTAAAAGTGCATATAGCGAAGCACCGAAACGAAAATCCCTGGTGGACTCATCGTCGATGTCACGCATGCCTCCCAGATCGAACATCGTAACCGGCTTACCCGTGGCGCAGGCTTCGGAGAGCATCGCAATGCTATCGCCAGTGATAATCAAGCGATCAGCCCATGCTAAAATACCCATATAGGGGTTATCGGAGTTCTCATCTGACCAGCGATAAAAGTAATTCGGTGCCGTGATTTCAGCCTGCAGGGCATCAACCGCCGCCTTGCGAGTGCGCGAACTGGTAGAGACCAGCAACGAACCGCCTTTGGCGCGTGCCAGTTGCGACGCTTGGTGCCCCAACCGAATAGCCGCCTTTTTCCCCAGCGTGAACGGTCCACTATCGCCACCCACCATGACGGCAAAACGCGGCCTGGGCAGTGCCGCAAAGGTGGGCTCCCACTCCTGGCGGGCTTGCGCCAAACGCGCATCGGTCACGCTGTGCAGAGTGAGCATATTATGCAGTACCCTGACGTGGGGTGGCACCCGGTACTGGGGCGTGGTGATGACCAGGTCAAAAGAGTCCAGCGGTGCCCAGGGACGCCCGACATGCACATAGCGCGTGCGCCCCCCGGACTGGTCGCGAATCCAGCGACAAACCGGTTCATTGCGCACACCACAGGAGATCACCAGGTCCGGCCAGGGCGCCTTCAATTGGGTGGCGGATGCGCTGCTGATGCCACGCAGCGTGGACTGACCGAGGACGTGCGGCAGGAATTCATAGGTGCGATAGCTCAGCACTTTGGTTTCACAAGGCCAGCCCAGCGCATCAACGAGAGCGCGCACCTGCCCTCGCTCACCTGCGCGATAGGCATCGATCAACCAAATCACTGGCATTAAGAATCTTCCGTGGGTATAGTTCCAGCTTCCGAAATCTAGCGACTTACCTTGACCGACGCAAGGGCGGGTTTGATATGACCGACTATCAGGAATACCTGAATTTCCTATACAGCGCGCTCGAATCGCAGAACAAAAATCAGCTTGCACTGTCTGAGGACACGACACTGGTGGCCGATATCGGACTCAGCTCGCTGGAGGTCATGGAGTTCATAGAGAAAATCGAGGACCACTTTGATATCTCTATACCGCTGAACATTCTGCCGGATGTGAATACTATTGGTGATCTGGCAAAGAAGGTCCGCGAACTCAACCTCTGACAGTCGCTCCCCAAGCCTAGAGGCAGATCAACTCCATGCTGTTCGATAAATTCCAGACTATGGCCAACTTCCAGGCCGAACTCGCTTCTCGTCATGTCGCGCCCTTTGGTGCCGTCACGGAAAAAATTCTCTCCGCCACGGAGGGCGTCGTGCAGGGGCGTAACGTCATACTGGCAGGCACCAACAACTATTTGGGCCTGTCCTGCGATGTGCGCTGTATCAAGGCGGCGCAGGAGGCTGTCGCGCGCTGGGGTACCGGCACTACCGGCTCACGGCTGGCCAATGGCTCTTTCACAGAACACCAGGCGCTGGAGACAGAGATAGCGCAATTCTACGGCGTGGGTCACGCCATTGTCTTCTCTACCGGTTACTCCGCCACGATGGGTATGTGTGCCACATTGGCTGGTCAGGGCGATGTCATTTTGCTCGACGCCGACAGCCATGCCAGCATCTACTCCGGTGTCAAACAGAGTGGCGCAGAGGTGATCCGCTTCAAACACAACAACCCGGAGGACCTGGCCAAGCGCCTGCTCCGTTTGGGTGACCGGGCGCAAAACGCTCTCATCATTGCGGAAGGTATTTATTCCATGCTGGGCGATGTTGCGCCACTGCAGGAGATCGCCGCCGTGAAGCGTGAATACGGTGGCTGCCTGTTTGTAGATGAAGCCCATTCGATGGGCGTACTCGGCGCTACCGGCCGCGGCGCAGCGCAAGCTGCCGGCGTCGAAGCGGATGTCGATTTCTTCGCCGGCACCTTCAGCAAGAGTCTCGGCTCTGTTGGTGGTTTCTGCGTCAGTCGCCACCCGGAGCTGGAGGCAATCCGTTTTTGCATCAGCGCCTATATTTTCACCGCCTCATCCTCGCCCTCCGTCGTCGCATCAACACGCGAGGCGCTGCGCATCATCACAGCGGAACCACAGCTGCGGCAAAAACTGTGGAGTAACGCCCATCAGCTCTACGCTGGCCTCAAGGCCCTTGGCCTGACTGTAGGCCCCTCTGCCAGTCCGGTGGTGGCCGTGGAAATGGAAGATCGCTCGGCCACGATAGACTGCTGGAAGGCATTAATGGAAGCCGGAGTTTATGTGAATCTGGTCATTCCGCCGGCGTCGCCATCGACCAATTTCTTGCTGCGCAACAGCGTCAGCGCAGCACATACCACTGCACAAATCGACACGATTATCGCCGGCTATGCCAGCCTGATCACCGCCGGCCTCATCACCCCAAACAGCAAGGCACAGTAATGGAAAAGATCATCATCACTGGCAATGGTCCATTGCGTGGTGAAGTGCGGGTGGCCGGTGCCAAAAACGCCGCGCTCCCGATCATCGCAGCTGCGCTATTGAGTGACCAACCGCTGCGTATCGGCAACGTGCCGGGGGTGCGAGACATCAGTACAGTGCTGCACCTGATGGACTTGCTCGGTGTGCAGTCGCAGCGTAGCGGCACTGATTTGCATATCGACACCAGCAAGGTGCACTCGGTCCATGCCCCCTATGAACTGGTAAAAACCATCCGCGCGTCCATCCTATTACTGGGGCCGCTGCTGGCACGTTTCGGCGAGGCCGATGTGTCCCTCCCCGGGGGCTGCGCAATTGGGTCCAGGCCAGTCAATGAACACATCGCCGGTCTGGAAGCACTGGGGGCAGAGATCCGAATCGAAGCCGGTTACATCAAGGCCAAGGCGGCCCGACTGCGCGGCGCCCACTTCTCATTCGACGTACCCTCTGTCACCGCCACAGAAAACCTGATGATGGCCGCCTGCCTCGCAGACGGCACGACCACAATGGAG